>JBDLSU010000604.1:0-2515 GCA_039799405.1 Pseudomonadota bacterium
CATGCCAGCAGCAAGGCGTTTTTGGTCGATGCCAGCGCCCTGCTGTTTACCGATATTGTTGGCTATAGCACCCGCCTGGACATGGTATACCGCATGCCGTTTGCACTGGACGCCAAAAACAGCAGTTTTAGCAAAGTCCGTGGCGACGAGCAGCAAACCAGCTTTGGCGTCAATATGCACTTTGCGGTACCGCGCCTGGCCGCACCGCCCCTGGTGCCACCACCAGTGCCAATGCCAACCCCACCGCAAACCACGCCCGACCCACGCAGCTTTTTCATCGGCGTGGTGTACAGCTTTGCCGCCTTACCCGCCAAAGCCATGGCACCACGCCGGGCCGACGACCGGGTAGGCCATTTCGTCACCAAACAAGTTGACATTACCGAAGATACCAGCCCCAAGGGCGCGCGCTATTTGGTCAACCGCTGGCGTCTGGAAAAGAAAGACCCACAAGCCGCACTGTCCGAACCGGTGCAACCGATTGTGTACTGGCTGGATAAAAATATCCCGGAAAAATACCGCAAAGCCGTTACCGCCGGCATTCTGGAATGGAATCTGGCGTTTGAGCGCATCGGCTTCAAAAACGCGATTGTGGCCAAACAACAAACTGCGCAAGATGATTTCGATACCCTCGATGCACGCCACGCCTCGATCCGCTGGTTCAGCGGTGCCGACGTTGGCTTTGCCATCGGGCCTTCGCATGTGGATGAACGCAGTGGCGAAATTCTGGATGCCGATATCGGCATGTCCGACGTATTCTCGCGCGGTGCCCGTCGCTTCGTCGCCGAAGACCAACACCCCACCAGTGGCTTGACCAGCTTGCCCGGCCAAAAGCAACAGCACTGCCATTTCGGCATGGAAGCCACCAACGAATTTGACTTTGCCATGGGCCTGCTGGAAGCACGCGGCGAAATCGAAATGGATAGCCCGCAAGCCGAAGCACTGGCGCAAGCCTATGTCAAAGACGTGATCATGCATGAAGTCGGCCATACCCTCGGTCTGCGCCACAACTTCCGCTCCTCCACCATCTATTCGCTGCAACAAATCGCCAATCCGGAATTCACCAAAAAGAATGGTTTGTCCGGTTCGATCATGGATTACAACCCCTTCAACATCGCCACCAAGGGTGATGCCCAAGGCGAATACGTGATGTCTACCCTCGGCCCTTACGATTATTGGGCAATTGAATACGCCTACAAACCACTCGATCCGGCCAATGAAGCGGCTGAACTGGCCAAAATTGCGGCACGCTCGACCGAACCGCTGCTGGCCTATGGCACCGATGAAGATTCCGGCGGCCAGGTGCTTGACCCGGATGTGAACGTATTCGACCTCGGTAGCGACCCGCTGGCCTACGCCAAAAAACGCTTCGCCAATTCTCGCGAGCTGTGGGACCGGCTGCAAACCAAGCAACTCAAAACCGGCGATAGCTATGAAACCCTGCGCCGCAGTTTCGACTACGGCTTCAGCCAGTTTTCACGCTCGATTCCCCCCGTCACCAAGTTCATCGGCGGCACCACCTTCCTGCGTGACCACGCTGGCACTGGCCGCGCTACTTTCACCCCCATTAGCGCCAGCCGCCAACGTGACGCGCTCAACCTGTTAGCCAACAACCTGTTCAAGCCAGAAAGCTTCAAGCTGACGCCAGAACTGTTGAGCCGCTTCGGGGTCGATCACTTTGAAAACAACCGCCGCGACATTTCCCTGGCCGACAAGGTGTTAGCGCTGCAAAACGCGGTGCTGGATCAACTGATGAACGACGCCACCGCCCACCGCTTGCTCGATTCCGCTGAAAAAGTGGCCGACAGTAAAAAAGTGCTGTCACTGGCTGAAATGCATGACACCCTGAGCAGCGCCATCTGGACCGAACTCAAGGGCGGCAAAGACATTTCCGCCATGCGCCGCAATCTGCAGCGCGAACATGTCAAGCGCATCGGCAATATGCTGGTAAAGCCCAACCCGGCCACCCCGGCCGATGCGCGTAGCCTGGTGCGTGAAACGGCGGTGCAGTTGCAGAAGGAAATACATGCCGCACTGGCAAGCAAAGGCATGAGCAAGGAAGCGCGCGCGCATTTGGCGGAAAGCCATAGCAGTTTGGGTGAAGCGTTGAAGGCGGGCTTGATGCGCACTGCCATGTAAGGGGAGAATGCGTGACCTTTACCGGTCGCGCATGGTTTGTAGAAACAGGCAGGTGTCCACTTTTAATGGTGGGCATCTGTTTCAAAGGTGAGTACTCACTTGAGCGCAGTGTCACACGAACGAAATAAATGTCGGATATCAATAAATTGCATATCTGGCAGCAAGGGTTGCTGGCGGGACATTCACCAAACCCATAACCGAAATGTGAAATAAAAATTGGACGATAGCAAGGCCGACAGGCATAATTTCACCTGTCTCCTCTATCTCCTCTTGGAAATAGACTTCAAGCCCACCAAGTAGTGGGCTTTTTTTTCGCCTGCGTTTTTCTTCAAGGCTTCTATCACGCTGGCTGCTTGCCCAATTCCGCACCAAAGCGTAA
>JBDLSU010000605.1:0-8700 GCA_039799405.1 Pseudomonadota bacterium
CGCTCCAGCACCACCTCCGGTTTCAGCTCTTTCGGTGGCAGCGTGCCCACCACCCGTTGGTAGCGGCTGCTGACATCATACAAATTGGCGCTCTCGGTCACCAGATTGGCTTCTGACAAAGCCAAACGGCCAGCAGCTTGTTCCAGATCGACCCGGCGCGACACCCCGGCCTTGACTTTATTCTGGATTTGCTCGTACACCGCCTTGTGTTGCACGTAATTGTCTTCCGCCAGCGCCAATAATTTGCGATAACGCAACACATCAAAAAACGCCCGCGCCACCTCCAGCGCCACGGTTTCGGAGGCGTTAAAAAACTCAAACAAACGAGCCTGGCTTTGGTGCTGGAACTGTTGCACTTCATTTTTACGGGCCGAGCCATCGTACAGCAACTGGGTCAGGGTCAGGGCGGCGGAACTGCGGTTAAAATCAGCATCCTGAAACTGTTCACGCAGGCGCTCACGCCCTACGCCCGCAGTCAAATCCACCTTGGGCCGCAAACCACCGGCCACCACTTCGCGCTCGTTGCGCGCCGCCTGATACGCTTGCCAGCGCGCCAGAACTTCGGGATTATTCAATAACGCTTGTTGCGCGGTAGCGGGTAGAGTTTGTGCTTGGGCCAAGGCATCTGACTGCGTCGCAAAATACGGTACACACATTGCAAGAATTAAAGCGGGAAATTTTGTCGCTTTCATGAAACCTGTCCTTTGGTGTGATTAATAGCAAGTCATATGGGATTTAAGACTATCATATGCAATACGTCAAACCAGCCGAATTTTGCGATTGACATCCAATTTGAAGATAAAAGCCGTCCTGTTGCGAAGCAGCTTTGTAGCGTTAATGGTAACAGCGCTGCTGCCCATGCTCGTCTATTCGCTCGAATGGGCCAAAATCCAGTCGCAGTTTGTGCGCCTGGGGGGCAAGCCCGCTGATTTGCTGGTCTGGCAGCGCTTGCTGCAACAAAATAAAGAATTGTCCGTGGCAGAAAAGCTCAAGCGCGTAAATGATTTTTTCAACCAGCGCCTGGAATTTGGCGACGACATTGCGGTTTGGGGTCAGGACGACTATTGGGCCACACCGATGGAAACTTTGGCCCGAAGTAAAGGCGATTGTGAAGATTTTGTGATCGCCAAATACTTTAGCTTGCTACAATTGCAGGTACCCAACGACAGCTTGCGCCTGATCTATGTCAAAGCCAAACTGGGTAGCAGCAGCCAGCCGCTGTTGCAGGCGCATATGGTGCTGGCGTACTACCCGAGTCCGGATGCGGAACCGCAGATTCTGGACAATTTGATCGGCGAAATCCGCCCTGCTTCCCGCCGTACTGATTTACAACCGGTGTTCAGTTTCAACAAGCAAGGCATTTATGCGGGCGTGGCAGCGAATGCGGTGCTGGGGCCGGGTGGGGTAGGGCGGCTATCACGCTGGCAAGAATTACTGCAACGTGCCAGCCAGGAAGGTTTCGATTAAGGTAGCAAATACCGCAGATAAAAAGCTTCAAGCAAGAAATTTCGGGTAAATTAAGGGTTTGCGCGCTTTATTGGGTTTGCAGGATTTATTGGATACCCCTGGTCGTTTGGATGCAGATAAAGGATGCCCCATGTCAATGTATCGCCAACTCTGGTTACTGTTGCTGTTGACCACCCTGTTCTCCCTGGTCTGGGGCCTCTCTGCTTCCACCCTGAGTTCGCGCTCGTATCTGCAAGAGCAATTGCGCCTGAAAAACAACGATAATGCCAACACCCTGGCGCTGTCACTCAGCCAGCGCGCACCCGACAAGGTGGAACTGGAACTGACCGTGGCGGCGCTGTTTGACAGTGGCAACTACGAATACATCCAGATCGATGACCCGTTCGGCCACAAAATGATCGAGCGCCACGCCAAAGAATCCAACACCATCGCCCCCGGCTGGTTTGTCAGCATGCTGCCGATTGCCGCCGCGCCCGGCAAAGCACAAATCTCCAACGGCTGGAACCAGATCGGCACCGTCACCCTGCGCAGCCATAGCCGCTTTGCCTACGATGCGCTGTGGAATTCGACCTGGCAAATGTGCGGCGCGCTGTCCCTGGCCGGTATTTTAAGCGCCATGCTGGGCAGCCTGATCCTGGCGCGCATCCGCCGCCCCTTGAGCGCCGTGATCGCGCAAGCGCAAGCCATTACCGAACGGCGCTTTACCACCGTGCCGGAATCCAAGGTGCCGGAACTGCGCGCCCTGACCCAGGCCATGAATTCGGTCGTGCAGCGTCTGAAAACCATGTTTGCCGACGAAGCGGCACGGCTGGAACAAGTGCGCCAGCAAGCCAATCAGGACAGCGCCACCGGCCTTGCCAACCGCAGCTATTTTCTGGCCCGCCTGCGCGCCAATCTGGAAGCCGAAGACGCGCGTGACGGCAGCCTGCTGCTACTGCGCATCAACCAACTGGCCGAACTGAACCGCAAACTGGGGCGCGCCGATACCGACCATATCATTCAACTGGTCAGCCTGGCGATCCACAAGGCCGGGGCGCAATTTGGCGACAGCCTGGCCGGTCGCCTGAACGGCGCTGATTTTGGCCTGGTGCTGCCCATCGACCACGCGCAAACCCAAATCCTGGCGAAAGAATTGCTGGACGGCCTGGTACAAACCTGCGCCCCCTTGCTGGGTGGTGCCGCCATCGCCAATATCGGCATTGCCTACTACCAGGCCGGGCAAAATACCAGTTCGCTGCTGGCGCAGGTGGATGCCGCCTTAGCCAGCGCCGAAGCCCAGGGCGGCAACGCCATCACCACCATCCACAGCACCCAGGAAACCGCGCGCAGCCAGCAACAATGGGGCGAATTGATGAAGCAAGCGGTGCAGCAGCAGCGCGTCAAACTGGCGGAGTTCCCGGTGGTTAATTTCACCGGTCAGTTGTTGCACAGCGAATGCCCCTTGCGCTTGGCGCTGGATGACGAAAGCGGCTGGCTCACCGCCGGCCAGTTCCTGCCGCTGGCGGAACGGCTGGAACTGACCGCCGTGCTGGATCTGGCCGCCGTCAAACTCAGCTTGCAACAATTAACCGTCCACCGCGACCTGCCCGGCCTGGCGATCAACCTGTCGGCCCGCTCGATCCAGCAAAACCACTTCCGCCAGCAACTGCGCGAACTGCTGCTGCACCATGGCGAAGTCACGCCACGGCTGTGGCTGGAAGTGGCCGAAAACGGCGTACTGGCCCACTTCGAAGCCTTCCAGGCCTTCTGCCACGACCTGGAACACCTGGGCTGCCGCCTCGGCATAGAACACTTCGGCCGCCAGATCGCCCAAATCGGCCAATTGCATGATCTGGGGCTGGACTACATCAAGGTCGATGCCAGCTTCATCCGCGACATCCACACCAGCCCCGGCAACCAGGCTTTCCTGAAAGGCTTGGGCACCATTGCGCACAGCATTGATCTGCAGGTAATTGCCGAAGGTGTGAGCAGCGAGCAAGAAATGGAAGCGCTGGCGGCATTGGGCTTTAACGGCGCGACCGGGCCTGCGGTGGGGTGGCCGGGGCGCTGATCAGGCGGCGCGTAGCAGGTAGTTAAATTCTGCGTCGCACAGCGCCTGTTCCAGCGATGGGTCGGGCTGGGTGGCGGCTTGCGATCCGGTTGACAAACCGAAACGGCGGGCGACGAATTGCTTGAGTTCGATGATTTGCGCGGATTCGGTTTCGATTTGCGCCAGACAGGCGCTGGCTTCGCTGAGTTGGTTCAGACCTGCCATGGCGTGGGCGCGGAGCACGCGGTCGAGCGGGAATTCGATAATCTGGGCGCTGCTGGGGCGCAGGGTTTGTTCTGCTTGGGTATAGTTTTGCTGACGTAAAAACAAAGTGGACAAGGATTGCCGGAATACAGTGCGGGCTGGAGGTAAGATTGCATTCTCGGCCCCTTGATATAGCATTACTTCTGCATTAGCGATGTCCCCTTGTTTTAGTTTGAGCATAGCGAGTACGTGGTAATCATGCCAGCTAATGTTAATTTTGGTAGCAGTAGTAAACTTTTCAGCATTAACCAATTCACCTTGTTCCAAAATCAGGCCAGCCCATTCCTTTGCAATTACCTGATCATTCGGGAAGCGCAGTAACAGTTGGCGATATTCGGCCATGGCTTGCATGGGCTGGCCTAAACTGCGCAAGGTTTCGGCATAGCCTGCGTGGCAAACGACATTTTGCGGAAAGCGGATTTTGGCCTCGCCATAGGCCATGAGCGCCTCGCTGTACTGGCCCAAACTGCGCAAGGTTTCGGCATAGCCTGCGTGGCAAACCTCGTTATTCGGAAAGCGGGTTTTGGCCTCGCCATAGGCCGTGAGCGCCTCGCGGTACTGGCCCAAACTGCGCAAGGTTTCGGCATAGCCTGCGTGGCAAACCTCGTCATTCGGAAAGCGGGTTTTGGCTTCTCCATAGGCATTGAGCGCTTCGCCGTATTGACCCAGGTTGCGCAAGGTTTCAGCATAGCCTGCATGGCAAACAAAATCTTGCGGAAAGCGAGTTTTGGCCTCTCCATACGCCTTAAGCGCCTCGCTATAATGGCCCAAGCTGCGCAAGGTTTCGGCATAGCCTGCATAACTTACCGCATCATTCTGGTCAGCCAATTTGGCAACCTCGTACAGGCGTAATGCCAAGGCTTTGTCATGCCGTTGTGCAAACTCTTTTGCCAGTGCACACAAGCTTTTGCACAAGTGGGTGGCCTTGCCCACCTGCAATTGATTGCGGATCAACTCAATCACAAGTTGTTGCACCTTGCCCGCTTGCTTTTTGCCATGCGCTTCCAGAATAAAATGCTTTTGCTTGTCCGCAGCCGCTTTACCGTCCATCCCGGATAGATGATGCGTTTTTTTTGCGGATTTAGTTTTATCCAGTTCAGTATGTAGTGCTGTAAGCACTGGGTCTTGCTGGGCGGGTTCCACTTCATAGTGCGTTAATTCTTGCATCACCATCAAGGCGGCGTCACTGGTTTTAGCTACGGGCTGCGACAGCTTGGCGAGCAATTGCTGGCACAAACCGCCCAATATTTTATTCAGTTGCGGGCAGTTCTTTAGCAATTCCGGCTTGCGCGAAAACTGCCATAACAGTTCTTCCGCTGCTTTGCGGTCATGCTGTGCTGCCGCCCTGGCGGCGGCTGCTGCGACACCGTTATCGACCAAGGCAACGTAAATGCTGTGTGCATCTTGTTCCAGCGTGGCGTAGCGCTCGGCCAATTGTTCCAGTATCTGCTTGACGGGTTGTATCGCCTCATGCGATCGTTCCAACTCCTGGTACAAGCGGGTGCAGCGTACCAAGGACTGTGCCAGACGTTGCGCGCCTGCCAGATCGGCGTCTGCTGGCAAGGCGCAACCGAACAGGCGCGCCTTTGCCATTTGTGCGGCTGCTTCATCGGCCAGGTATTCTTCCGCCAACTCCAGCGCCAGCGTGCGGGTGCTGTCACGCAATTGCGCATCCATGCCTGCGATCAGGTAATGCAAGGTGCGCTGCCATTTCACCCAGCTTGCCAATTCGCGCTTCACTTGTGCCAGATCACGTACATCGTGCAACATGCGCTTTTCTGCCGGGCTATCCTGAAACAGTTGCGCTTGTTGGTGGCAGGCCAGCAACTCGCCATCATCGCCCAGCTTCCACGCTTGCAGTGCGTTTTTATGGCGAAAAACGGCGGCTTCTGCCCCAGCAATTAACAGTACCGATCCAATCAATGGCGCTGGCATGGTATCCCCCGCGCAATGAATTTATCTTCCAGCAATTCCAAAGCATATCTCTCTTGTTTGTCCTTGCCAGTCGTGGGCAAATTCGCCTCCACAATCGCATGGCAGGTAAATGGCCCATACAAATGGACTTCGATAAACTGATCAGTCTGGTATTTACCCTCGCAAAACAAAATCAGGCCAGCGTATTGATCCGGTGTAGTGCCGGAATCGATGCGCGCCGCCAATTTTGCCAAAGCCAGTTTCTTGCGCCCGGCCCAGCTTGCGCGGTAACCCGGCGGGATGGTTTTGCCATGGCGCTTGACCAGCGGGAAGGTATTTTCTTCGGTCAAACTGGCAATATTGCAGCAAAGTTGATCATTCAGGGTAATGGTGCAATTGCCGTAAGAATGAATGCCCAGCCCATTCAAACTGAGGGCTGCATAGCGGATATTTTCACCATAAGCGCCAAACACTTGCGCCTCAACCCCGATGCGCTCGGCATGGTTAGCTTCCGCTGCGGCGATGCGTTGCTGGCCTTTCAGTTGCAGCGCATAGGCGCTGTACAGGCTGCGCTCATTGTCAAGGAAAGAAAACAGAAATTGCGCATCGCCATTAATCACCGCCCGCGCATTTTGTTCAACCGCCTGGGTAAAGTCGAGTGCAATGGCTTCCACATGGCGGGCTTTGCAATCAGCCAATGCTGCCTGGAAACGCGCTTCCAGCGCGCCTTGCTCACGGTTGCAATGGCGCAGATTAGGCAAGCCATTATTGTGCCCACAAGCCGGACAGCGCTCCAGCTCTGGCGGCATCGGCTTTTGGCAGTAGCTATTCTGGCAGGTTTCCATGATGGTGCGGGAACGCGGGTTGAGGTTGGGGCTATGGATGATTTGGCCGATGGATTTACCGAGACTAACACAGTTTGCAACCGGGTTTCAAGCGGTTTTTCGGCGCTGTCTCACATATGCATGATTCTGCAAATCACCTTTTTTGCAGTATGATGCGAACGTTCCACCACTTCAACTTTTCCCCGCCAGCCATGCCAACTCCCCCCATTTCCGCCATCCTCTGGGACAACGACGGTGTCCTGGTCGATACCGAACATCTGTTTTACCAGGTCAACCGCGAGCTATTCCACGAGCACGGCATAGCCCTGACCGCGCAGCATTTTTTCGACTGGTTTTTGCAGGACAATTGCGGGGCCTGGCATTTGCTGACGCAGTTTGATGCCGGGCAGATTGTAGAGCTGCGTAACGAGCGCAACCGCCGTTACAGCCAGCGCCTGCATGAACAGGGCGAATTGCTGACGCCGGGCATAGGTGCGGTGGTGCAGCAACTGGCGCAGCGCTTTCGCATGGCAGTGGTGACCAGTGCGCGGCATGAGGACTTTCATATCATCCACCGCAATACCAATCTGCTGCAGCATTTTGAATTTGTGCTGACCGACAGCGATTACGTCAACAGCAAACCCTCGCCGGAACCGTATTTGCTGGGCTTGCAGCGGCTGGGTTTGACGGCGCAGCAAGCGCTGGTGGTTGAAGATTCGCCACGGGGTTTGCAGGCGGCGCTGGCGGCGGGCATAGGCTGTATCGGGATTCGTAGTGCGCTCACCGCCAACTACCCGTTTGAGGGCGCACTGTGCGTGGTGGAAAACAATCAGCAGTTGTTGCAGGCGATTGAGCACTACGCCGGGGTGGGGGCGGCGTAAGTAGACTCAAACAGGGGCACAAAAAGGGGCACAAAAGCGGAACCCAAGCAGTGCCAGCGTGCAGGCGGGTAGCGGGCTATTTTGCCTGCGCCTGCTGCAGGGTTTTGGCGCGGATCAGGCCAAACGGGTCGCCCGCTTTCCAGTTGGGCAGATTGCTACCGTTGGCGATTTTACGGCCCAGATCCAGCGCAAACTGGGCTTGCTGTACCATGCCGGACAAATCCCAGTTGGGATCGTATTTGTCGCTGCTCTGGTGGTAGCGCTGGCCGTAAGCCGCACCTTTTTGCTGCGATGCTTTGGGATCAATCAGATATTCCCGCCCCTTGCCGACCGAAAACGCCGGAATACCGGCTTTGGCGAAGCTGAAATGGTCGCTGCGGAAGTAGTAGCCGCCGGTGTCCGGGCGCGGTGCGGCCACGTTCAGGTTCGATTCTTTTGCCAGCGCTTGCGCCAGTTGGCCCAGATCAGAACGCTCGCTGCCCGCCAGGCTGATGTCGCTGGTGCGGCCGACAAAATTCATGGTGTCCAGATTCAGATTGGCGGCGGTTTTGTGCAGCGGCCATAGCGGTTGCGCCACATACGCGGCGCTGCCGAGCAAGCCTTGTTCTTCCGCTGCCACCCACAAAAATAACTGACTGCGTTTGGTCGGCGCTTGCACTGCGGCCTTAGCCATCGCCAATAGCGCGGCGGTGCCGGAAGCGTTATCGACTGCACCGTTAAAAATCACATCGGGCTGACCGTTTTTGCCTTTCTTGATACCCAGATGGTCCCAGTGCGCGCTGTAAATCACCACCTCGTTTTTCAGTTGCGGGTCGGTGCCCGGCACCACGGCGGCGATATTATATTGGTCGATTTTACGCACCACAGCGCGGCTGGCACCTTCTACTTTGAGATTGAGCGGGGTGATGCGAAAATCCCGCGTTTCAGCCCGCGCCAGCAAGCTGTTCCAGTCTTGCCCACTGGCGGCGATCAGCTTTTTGGCGGCTGCTTCGTTAATCCAGCCCTGAAACGGCAAACCGGCGCTATCGTTTTGCAACTGGAAGCGTTCGCTGTAAATGCCGTTTTGAAACAGAGACCAGCCGTAGCTGGTAGACGCATCCGTATGCACGATCAACACCCCGGCCGCACCCATGCGTTTGGCTTGTTCGTACTTGTAGGAAGAACGGCCATAATAGGTGAGCGCCTTGCCGCCAAAGCGCTCCGCTTCGCTGGCCGTGGGTTGCGGGTCGTTAGCCAGCAGCAGCAAAATTTTGCCCTTGACATCAACGCCTTTAAAATCGTCCCAATTTTCCTCAAGCGCCACGGTGCCATAGCCGCCAAA
>JBDLSU010000606.1:0-2523 GCA_039799405.1 Pseudomonadota bacterium
TTTAAGTGCCCGCAGTTCTTCCCATTTAACAACTGCCGCATTAAAAGACAAGGCGGGCCACTCGCCAATCTTATATTGCTTCATCAAATCAGTGATCGGGCTTTTATAGCGATAAATCCACGACTTGTTTCTTCCCGTGACTTCAAAGCGCAGTCCGGGAAAGTCATCGAAGGTCATATTGCTGCCAGGCGACATAGATTTGGCGGTACGGGCATCAAACCCAGCTACTTTGGAATTGGGGGTGGTTTTGCTGTCAAAAGGCATGTTTTTTATCCTCAAAGAGTTGAATTCATGAGGAAAGTGTAGCGTAGGTTTTGAAAATTCGCAGATAAAAACCTACGCATTTTTCCTAAGTCCATTGAGTAAACTTGAGAAAAACTGAGAAAGAGTCGAGGGAGGATACTTATAGGTTTCCTCAATTAAAACAATGACTTAGCGAGTTTTTTTGTGAAAAATCAAGGGTTTGTTACGCGGTGCTAGGTGTGAACCATACTCCTATGGCAATAACGTGGTTACCAACCAGATATTTGATCCTGCCAATGGACGCGTTAAAGCAATTCAGGCCGGGGCCAACAATGGTGTACAAAACCTGAGCTTTACCTACGATGCGCGCGGTAATATGTTTACCCGCAATGACGCTAATCAGGGTTTGGCCGAGTCATTTTTGTATGACACACTCAATCGCCTGACCAGTAACACCGTCAATTCGCCAGGTGTTGGTCAACTCACGCAAAGCTATGCCTATGACAATATCGGTGATATAACCAGCCGTTCCGACATGGGTACCTACACCTATGGTGCTGTCAATAGCCAGCCACATGCTGTGAAAGAAATTGCCTTGGCAGCAGGGGGCAAGCGTCAATACACTTATGATGTCAACGGCAACCTGACACAGGAAGTCCAGCGTGACACCTTGGGTAATGTGGTTGCAGCCAAGGGCCGCACCACCACCTGGACCAGCTTCAACATGCCACTGGCCATTACTACACCAAGCACCAGCGCCAGTTTTGTGTATGGGCCGGATCATCAGCGTATCAAGCAAATTACGCCAACCGGTACTACCATTTTCTTGCATCCGGATAATTCAGGTGGTTTGCTGTACGAAAAGGAAATCAAATCCAACGGTACGATTGAACATCGCCAATTTATTACCGCTGGCGGTGGTGTGGTGGCCATGGTCAAGCAAACTGGTTCAGCCAGCAGTTCGGCTTCTACCTTGTACATGCATCGTGACCATTTGGGTTCGACCACGGCCATTACCAATGATACTGGCAGCGTCGTTGAGCGCATGGCCTATGAACCGTTCGGCAAACGCCGAACCCCGGCGGGTGCGCTTGATCCTAACAATACCATTGTGGGTGTGACTACGGATCGGGGTTATACCAATCATCAAGAGTTGGATGCCTTGGGTTTAATCCATATGAATGGGCGAGTGTATGATCCGACCATTGGGCGGTTTATGAGTGCTGATCCGACCAATGCGAATCCGACTGATATCGAGTCTTACAATAAATATAGTTATGTTCACAATAACCCGTTGATTGCTACCGATCCAACAGGATTCTTTCGTTGTATCGAATCGATTGACTATGGCACAAGTTGCCGTGCCATAGCTATACAAATGGAAGAAGCAAGTGAAAAGCCGCCTTTTAACCCGTTTGCATCTGGAAGCGTGTTAGACCATGTTCAGGACTACAATCAAATGGTGGCAGAAGCGCAAACTAACCTTGCTGGTGGTAATGACCTTGGAAGTTCAAGCGTTGAACCTCAAGGTGGTGGTGAACCTCAAGGTGGTGGCGAAATCCTTACTGCAGATGCATCAGTTGTGAATCCACCTCTACGGGAATGTATGTGCAAACCGAAACCTACTGGCATTTCTCAGCCCAACAAAAATCCGGATGATTTATCGAATCTTGTTGATGCGATAAAGAATATACGGTTTCCTGACTACGTTGCAGTTACAGTTCCAACGTCTATTCCAGGAGTTGGGATAACTATCACTCTTGACAGAGCTGGCCAGGTTTACGTTGGGCCTTCCGTAGGAGTCAATGTGCCTGGAATTTCTGGCAGGCCATTAACTTTAGGATGGGCCGGAACACTGAACGTACCTACGAACGAACAACTTAAAACCTTTCTCTCTGGGGAAAGTGTCTCGGCAGGCTTTTTGGTAGGGGCAACATGGTCAGGTCCAAGAGACCCAGGTAGTGAGAACAGGGATCGTCTTGGGGGCAACCTTCAAGCACCTGGTGCGGCGTGGGGTGAGAATTTTTACTGGTTCACTTTGACCAAGACTCGCTTGGATGGTAATTAACTTGACTCTCTCCCCACACCTGAAGCCTGTTTTCAGGAGTGGGGAGATAAGGAATTCAAATGCATTCACTTGAATCACTTTTTGCTCAAATAGTGCTTTTTTTGAAGGTGCTTTCTGTAATCGTCGTGCCATTTCTGATTCACATTTATCTCATTAAATGGAAAGGTCTGGCAATTCGCTACAAATATACGTACACAAGCAGACTATTTAGT
>JBDLSU010000607.1:0-3208 GCA_039799405.1 Pseudomonadota bacterium
GGGCGCTAGCTTGCTCGGCTTGCATTTTGTGACGCAAACCACGCAGCAGGACGGCCACTGGCACAAGCAGCACAAGCTGGCGCTCAAAACCAGCCACGACCTTTGGCTGCAGCAACAACAGCGGCTGGAACTGGGCTTTAGCCTGCAGCGCGATCTGCGACAAAACAGCACCGCCGCCATGCTCAGTCTCAAGCTGCATCTGGGCAATGGCCGTGGCTTGCGCGATTTTGCGCCGGAAGAAATCATCTTCCGCGAACTACGCCAGCGCCGCGCACCGGAAAGCGCCGCCAATCTGGCTGGCAGTCATCAGAACAGTCAATGAGGCGGCAGCACATGAGTCGCCCAAAAAAAATCCAACCCACAATATGAAAACCACGCAGTCGATGAACCCACGTACCGTAATCAAACAACTTTCGCTCGGCCTGGCCGCGCATGAACGCCGGATTGAACAGCCGCGTTTGCAGCAAATCGCCAACCAATACCTGGCCTGGCGCAATAATCAGGATGCCATGCTGCTGGACGACGGTAGTGCGCTATGCCAGTTTTTGCGCGAGCTGATCAGCCATACCAGCCAACAACTGGAACAACAACGCCAGCGCCATGGCGAATTTAGCCGCCGCATTGCGCAAGAAGACGGCAGCGAAACAGACCAGCAAACGCTATTGCTGCAGTACGCGCAAGAACTGGGAGCCACTGGCCGCAAGCTGCGTCAGGATAAAAAAGCCTTCAAGCGCTGGTTTGGCTTTGATGCGCTGGCCGACCGCCAGGCCCGGCAACAATCACAACAAGAACGGCTACTGGCGCTGTGCTTGCGCCAACTGGGGCAACTGGCGGCGCACATTCTGGGCCAGGCCAGCGGTCAGAACCACAGTAAAATCAACAATCAAACCGGCACGCAAGCCAGCAGTTCTGCCCTGCAGTGCTGGCAGCAACTGGCGCTGGAAGCCACGGTGTTGCCACTGTTCACCCACAGCGGCAATGAGCAAATCCGCATCGAAGCCTTTTCTTGTCTGGCGCTGGCAGTAGCCAGTTTGCCGCGCGCCGAACAGGAGGGCGCGCTCGGGCATGCGGCGATCCAGTATATCTACCGTTCAGCGCTGGATCATCGTTTGAATATCTGGCTTCAATGCGCGGCGCTCAAGCTGTTGCAATCGCTCGCCCCCGCCAACTTTGTCACGGTTGCGCGCAAGCGCCTGCAAACGCCGCAACCGGATGATGATTTATTCGTGCGGCGGCGCATTGTCGAAAGCCTGCTGCAAAGCGCAGGCCGGGGCCAGGGCGACGCCGCCACCGATTTGCCCAGCCTGACCCAACTGGCGCTGCACGACCCCAGCCCCTGGGTACGCCAGGGTCTGGCGCAAGCCTTGCCCGGCGCGCCGGACAGTATTTTGCTGCAATGCCTGCCGCAATTGTTACTGCATGACCTTGAGCCCAAGGTGCGCGCCTGCGCCGCGCTGCAATTGCCGCAACTGGCCAACCGCGGCAGCCGCCAGGCGGCCCACTGGTTGCAACAGGCGCTAACGCAGGAACAGGAAATCTTCCCGCTACGGGTACTGCTGCAAAGTGCCGAACAATGCGTGATTGCTTGCTCGCAGCACGACCCGCAACACCTGGCGCTGTGGCTGGACAAAATCAACGCGCCGCTGCATGCCTTGCACCAGTCGGCCCACTACAAAGTGCGGCGCTGGTGTGCGCAAACGGCGGAAACGCTGTGGCTGTATGGTTCACCCAAGCCGCAAGCGCTAATCGCACCCTTGCAAGCGGCCATTCAGCGCTGCGCACCGGGCGATTACGTGCGCTTGCCTGTGGAATTTAATGCGGTCCCGGCCCAGCAACTGGGGCGCATTCTGGCGGTGCTAAACCGCCACGACTATGGCGTATCGCTGGAGCGCGTTGGAACTGGCGGGCACAGCGGCTGGCGTTTATGGCGCGGCCATCGCTTCGGTTTCCGCCTGTGGCGCTGGCTGCACGAACTACGCCACCCTTCCACCGACAAACGCCAGGCTTTCCGCCACACCATAGGCCGCTTGTTCCGCGGCCAGGTGCGGGTGCCATCGACCATCATGGCCGAGATGTCCGAAACCAAGGTGCCGGGCGAACCGCTGCAACTCGATTCCGAAGCCGGATGGCGGCCGTATTTGCCGCTGGCTGATGAATTGATCTCGGCGCTGGATGAAGACTTTAGCGCCGAACCGCTGCGCATTTACAGCGCCGAAGGCATTACCGAAGTGCGCGCGCCCAAGGGCTTGCTGGCGCGCATCAAAGCCAAAACCTGGCTCAGTGTGCATTTCAAAAAGCTGGCGCATTTGCGCAACTGGCGCGAAGAAAGCCAGGCTGCGCCAGACAGCTATCTGAAACAGGTAGCGGCGCTCGGCTTCAAGGTGAAATTTACCCCGCACCAGTACGCCAAAGAATGGCGCTGGGGCCTGGACCCGGCGGTCGGTCGCTTTTTCAGCCTGCCGCTGCCCTTGCTGGCGCTGGGTAATACCGGCGCTGGTATGTCGGAACACTGGGCGCGTTTTTAAAATTATTTTTATTCGGCGTTTGAAAATTCGCTGTTCGACCTGAGCCTGTTCACGCTGGCTGGTCTGGCCCTGTTTGTGGGCAACCACATCTGGCAAAACCACACCATGCAGCGCGCCCGCCGTGCGATTCCGCTGGTGGTGGGCGGCTGGGGCACGCGCGGCAAATCCGGCACCGAACGCATCAAGGCGGCCTTATTTAACGCGCTCGGTTATAGCGTGGTGAGTAAAACCACCGGCTGCGAAGCCATGTTTTTGCACGGCCACGCCTATCAGGATTTGCGCGAAATGTTTTTATTTCGCCCCTACGACAAAGCCACCATTTGGGAACAACACCAGTTGGTGAATATGTCGCCCAAGCTGGGTTGCGAAGTGTTTTTGTGGGAATGCATGGCCCTGACCCCGGATTTTGTGCAACTGTTGCAGCGCTGCTGGATGCGCGACGACATTTCCACCATTACCAACACCATCCCCGATCATGAAGATTTGCAAGGCCCGGCTGGCATCAATATTCCGCAGGTGATGACCAATTTCATCCCGCCCAAGGGCGTGTTAATCACCAGCGAAGAACAAATGCGCCCGATCCTGCAAAGCGCAGCGGATCGCCTCGGCACCCGCATGGTGGGCACCGGCTGGCTGGAATCCGGCCTGCTACCACCGGACGTACTGGCGCGCTTTCCATATCA
>JBDLSU010000608.1:0-3229 GCA_039799405.1 Pseudomonadota bacterium
TGAACCGCTATATAATGCAATGGCCCGAAGTACCCGCAATCGCAGTGCCAACAAGCCTGGCGTGCGCCATATTCTGGCGCGGCACGAGGCAGGTGCCGCTTTCATGGCTGATGGCTATGCCCGCGAAACCGGTAAAATTGGCGTTTGCTGCGCCACTTCCGTCCCAGGCGCGACCAACCTGATTACCGGGGTCGCAGGTGCCTATGATAACAATATCCCGATGCTGGTCATTACCGGCCAACCGGCACTGCCCTCTTTCGGTAAAAATCCGTTGCAGGATTCGAGCTGTACCGGGGTCAATATTCTGAGCATGTTCCGTCATTGCACGCGCTACAATTCGCTGATCTCGCATCCCAAACAAATGGAGCCAAAACTGATCGCCGCGCTGCAACGCGCCACCCGCACCCCCTGTGGCCCGGCCCATTTGACCATTCCCTCGGACGTATTTCGCCAGCCCAGCACCGATGCCGAACCCTCTTATGACTTGTCAGCCTTACTCAATCCCTCCTCGCTGGTCGATGATGATGCGATTGAACGCTTGCGCGAAATGCTGGCGGGTTCCAAAAAACTGGTCTTGTTGATTGGTGGCTTTTGCGGTGAAGCGATTACCGCGATTTTGCAGTTTGCCGCCATCAAGGGGGCGACCTTTGTTACCACCCCCGATGGCAAGGGCCTGGTCAATGCCAATCACCCCTTGTTCCGTGGTGTATTCGGTTTTGGCGGCCATGCTTCAGCAGAAGCAGCCTTGCGTGATGATGATGTCGATTTGATTCTGGCCATCGGGGCCAATATGGGGGAATGGAATACCTCCGGATTTTGTGACAGCCTGCTCAATGAACGGCTGGTGCATATTGATGAATCCGAAGATCATCTGGCGCGCACACCCATGGCACGCTTTCATTTGCGTGGGCGCATCGTCTCGATCTTTAATCGACTGATTGAACGTATCCATGCCCTGCGCCAGGAAACCCGGGTCGAAATCGAACGACGCCGCGCCACTCGTGAAGTCGGCAATCTGGACTGGGATCCGGACTCCATTCTGGCTGCACCGCAAAGCTATGTCAGCGATGCCACCCCAATCAAACCGCAACGCCTGATGCGCGAACTGGGCCTGGTTTTCCCGCCCTCAACCTGCTTCCTGGTTGATACCGGCAACAGCGTCGCCTGGGCCACACACTATCTGCATCCGTCGGATCGGCGCATCAGTGAACGTCGGCTGGGCGGCGGCAATCGCAAACGTACTAACGGACGACGCAAATCGAATGGTGGCTGGATGCGCGTGACCATGAATTTTGCGGCAATGGGCTGGGCCATTGGTGGCGCAGTGGGTACGGCGGCAGGTAACCCGCATGATCCGGTGGTGTGCATTACCGGCGATGGCAGCATGCTGATGAATGGTCAGGAAATTTCGGTTGCAGTCTATGAAAAAATGACGATTATCTTCATCGTGCTCAATGATGAGGCGCTTGGCATGGTCAAGCATGGGCAACGTCTGGCCAAAGCCGAACAAATCGGCTGTGAAATGCCACCGACCGATTTTGCCATGCTGGCCCGGGCATTGGGTGCAGTCGGACATCGTGTGCATTCACCGGAAGATTTGCTGAAACTCGATTTCGATGCCATGTGCGCTCACCCTGGCCCTACCCTGATTGATGTGCTGATCGATCCGGACGAAATTCCTCCAATGAACGCGCGCATGCGGGTTCTCGGTGACGGTCAGTAATCATGCAAATTCAGCGGGCCATGCATCGCATGGCCCGTTTACCACGACACATATCAAACATCCCGCACCACCAATATCATCAACATCACGATTAGCAACAATATTTTACTTTTCGGCAAGGTGCGTAAATTCACATTACGTGGGCTGAAAACAAAAATAAGCCAACCTGAAATTCAACATTTCCACCACACCAAGGCTAGCTAATTTCCACGCAAGCTTGTCGCCAATCAACTGAACAGGAGTAGAATTGGTCAGACCTTTTTTTTCCGAGCCCGTTGAAATATTGCATAAAGCGTCTGTGTAGCCAATCAAGGAGTGAAGTGTGAATCATCCAGGGTATTTTCCGCCTTCAGGGCAGGCTTTGACTGGCCCTATACGCCATCCGGGATGCCAGCAGTTTGCCTTGATTTCACGCTTTCGCACTCACCGCCTGCTTCCGGCATTTTCACGCAGCATGACGCCATGGCAATATGCCCCCCCGCTGAACAACCGACTGTCGATCCTGCAGCAAGAAACTGTTCTTTTTCAAGCTCAATTTCAATCTCTCTTTTACCCCCATATACCCATCAAGCATTTTTATTCAGCATTTTTTTGCCTGCGTTTATAAAAAAGGCCGGATGGTTTCCCATTACTTTAACCAAAGGCGATCTATAGATGAGCGAAAGAAAAATCCGGAAATCACTGATATCTTGCACAATAGCGCTGATGGCGATACGCTAATACCCAATTACCATAAGAGCTGGTTTTGCCTCATACAAAATTACTAAAATTCTGCTGGCCGGATTGATGATAACCAAGCGACAACCACATTGCAACATAGTGCTTCAAGGACTGTGCCTGATCCTGTCCTTGCTGTGTTTTGTCGTCGATGCATTGGCACAGTCCACGCCACCGTTACTGCAATTAGCCCAGGCCAACCAGGCAGACCAATTAAAGAAGCAAAATCTGCTGACGCCGGAGTCAATTGCTGTCATTTATCCGGAAAGCACCGATGCCTATCGCGAATTTTTCACAAAAATCGTAGAAGGGGTTGAAGTACAAACCAAGGTCAAGATTCGGACTATAGCCATTACTGACAAACAAGATTCTGCCGAGATTTATACGCAGTTGAAGAGGAGTGGCACCAAGGTGGTGATTGCGCTGGGCAGTCGCGGTCTAAAAATTGCCTCGGGCTTTGATCGCGATATCGCTGTTGTGATCGGTGGTGTGTTGACTATACAGGAATCAGATAACAACAGATTACTTGGAATTGCACTGACACCGGATCCTGCGCTGCTATTTCGCCATGTCAAGGAATTGATCCCGGCAATGAAGCGTGTGATTGTAATTTATGACCCCAAGAAAAGTGACTGGTTACTGAAATTTGCCCGACTGGCCGCAAAAGAACAAGGGATTGAACTGGTTGCTCATGAAGCGCAGGATCTGGCCTCGGCAGCACGCTTGTACGAATCAGTTTTCGCCACAGCCGATCCCAAGACAGATTCAATCTGGTTGCCTCAGGATGAA
>JBDLSU010000609.1:0-3119 GCA_039799405.1 Pseudomonadota bacterium
AAATGCTCGGGCGCGCTATAGGATGGCGAACACATCATTTCGGCAGTCATGGTCAAATCGCGGAATTCAGCCTTTTGGCGCTCGGGAATGAAGGACGCAATACCGAAATCGAGAATTTTCAAATGCATCCGGGTGCCTGTGGACATGAGCATAATGTTTTGCGGCTTCAAGTCGCGATGGGCAATCCCCAAGGCATGAGCACAGGTTAGTGCGTCAAGCACCTGCCCCATGAAATACCCTGCTTCCAAGGCAGACAATGCACCGTTACGGAACAGATAGTCCTTTAGGGTTTCGCCCGGCACGTACTCAAATACTGCGTATAATTGACCATCTTTAGCCTGCCCCTTGTCGAGCAGGCCAACAATATTCGGATGGTGCATTTGCGCACACAAGTGGGTTTCGCGCTCGAAGCGGGCAACCACGCGTTGCAATCGGAGCGGATTATCTGTATCTGCACGCAACAGTTTCAGTGCAACGCTCTGTCCGGTACTGCGCTTTTGGGCCTTGAATACTGTTCCACTACCCCCTGCGCCCAGCAGATACTGAAGTTTATAGTCGTCAATGATTGTACCGACCGTCAAAACATCGGTTTGGGTGGGCAAGTGAGGGCTAGCGGGTATCATGGGTAGCCTTTCATACTGTTTTGTGAAATTTACACTAAATTGCGACAAATTTTGAGACAGTCTTTACCCAAGTATCCACTGAAACGTACTTCGTCGCACTGCCGTTTAATCACTTCGGGAAGATGATGGCTGGATTGGATTTCGCGCATTAATGGCCGCCTATGGAGAAAATTGGTTGCATTCCATTAAAGTGCCATTTTAATCCTTTCCTGGTTGCTTTTATCCGATTCTAACATGGTACTAACAATCCGTTGGCGTTTTCATTTGACTTACGTTGCCAATGATTGTGCGTGTCTGCAAAATAGTGGTCAGCATGTGGGAGAACTTGTACCCCCAAGAGTGCGCCTGTGCTGAGAGTATAAAAAAGGATTTACCCATAAGTAAATCCTCTTCCTTTAATTCAAACAACTGGCCTAATGATGCGCGGGCCCTGATTGGCCGTTTACTTTATGCCCAGTAGGCACCGCCGCCAGTCGCTGGTGCGCTACCACCCGAAGCACCACCGCCACCAGCACCGCCACCTGAAGCACCACCAGCCGGTGCACCGCCACCGCTGGTCTTGGTGCCGCTGGTTGAAACGCCTGGCCCAGCGCCACCAGTGGGCTGTGGCAGGTTGCGAATAAGTTTGAAACTTCCGCCGGTTACCAGTTTCAATTCTTCGTGTGTTATTTCTTGCATATAGATTCTCCAATAGGATTAACGATGGGGGTGTTGCGTTGGAGTAAGTTTCTCCCGGAGAGTATTTTTTGTCAATTTCTTTTTGTAATTTGTATGACTGGAAATCTGCAATGATGATTGCAAATTTCCCTGGTGGTATTTTTTGCGGTGGCCACGAGGTGGGGAGTGCTGCACGCAGTACCGCTACATCAGAATGACATCATACTGTTCCTGATGAAACGAAGTCTCCACCTGCAAGGAAATCTTCTTCCCCACAAAATCCCCCAGCATCGCCAAATGCTGCGATTCTTCTTCCAGAAACAAATCCACCACTTCTTGCGAAGCCAAAATGCGAAATTCGCGCGGGTTGAATTGTTTGGCTTCGCGTAGCAGTTCGCGCAAAATTTCATAGCAGATGGTGCGGCTGGTTTTGACCTGGCCGCGGCCGCTGCAGGCGGGGCAGGGTTCGCACAATATATGCGCCAGCGATTCGCGCGTGCGTTTGCGCGTCATTTCTACCAGGCCGAGCGCGGAGAAATTGCTGACTGAGATTTTGGTGCGGTCGCGTGACAGGGTTTTTTTCAGTTCGGCCAAGACGGCGGCGCGGTGCTCGATATTTTCCATATCGATGAAATCGAGGATGATGATGCCACCCAGATTGCGCAGGCGCAGTTGGCGTGCGATGGCGTGGGCGGCTTCCAGATTGGTTTTGAAGATGGTGTCGGCAAAGTTGCGGCCGCTGACAAAACCGCCGGTGTTGACATCGATGGTGGTCATGGCTTCGGTTTGATCGACGATCAAATAGCCGCCGGATTTTAATTCTACCCGCCGCCCCAGCGCACGCTGGATTTCATCTTCCACGCCATACAGATCAAACAAGGGGCGCTCGCCGGTGTAGTGCTGCAGGCGCGTCAGTTCGCCGGGGGTGTAGGCGGTGGCAAATTCGACCAAATTGAGATAGTTTTCGCGCGAATCGACCTGAATGCTGCTGGTGTCGTCGGTGACAAAATCGCGCAATACCCGTTGCGCCAGATTCAAGTCCTGATATAGCAGGCTGGTGGGTGGTTTGCTGCGCGAGGCGCCGCTGATGGCGCTCCAGATTTTGCGCAGATAATCGATATCGGCTTGTAAATCGGAGTCAGACGCTTCTTCGGCCACGGTGCGCACGATGTAGCCGCCTTTTTCGTCCGGTGGCAGCAGGCGCTGCACCCGGGTGCGCAAGATTTCGCGCTCGGCTTCGTTTTCAATTTTTTGCGAGATGCCGATATGCGCGTCTTGCGGCAAATACACCAGCATGCGCCCGGCAATCGAAATTTGGGTGGACAGGCGCGCGCCCTTGGTGCCGATGGGGTCTTTGATGACTTGTACGGTGAGAACCTGACCATCGAACAACATCTTTTCGATGGGGGTCGGGGTGGCGTTGTCGTGGTTGCGGGTTTCGCGAATGTCGGCTACGTGCAAAAACGCGGCGCGTTCCAGACCAATATCGATGAAGGCCGATTGCATGCCCGGCAATACCCGCACCACCTTGCCCAGATACACATTGCCCGCCAGACCCCGACACAGGGTGCGTTCAATATGCAATTCTTGCACCGCACCTTGTACGATTAGTGCGACCCGGGTTTCTTGCGGGGTGATATTGATCAGTATGTCTTCACTCATGGTAGGCTTAATCCGGCAAGACGTAATAATTGGGTGGTTTCAAAAAGCGGCAAGCCCATGATGCCGGAGTGGCTGCCGCGAATTTGCTTGATAAACATCGCGCCCGGCCCCTGAATGCCGTAGGCGCCTGCTTTGTCATACGGTTCGCTGCTGGCGCAGTACGCGTCTATCATGGCA
>JBDLSU010000610.1:0-3468 GCA_039799405.1 Pseudomonadota bacterium
GCCGCGCAAATGGTGTCCTATGAAATTGCCATGGGTTTTGTGCTGGTGATTGTGCTGATGGTATCGGGCAGCTTGAACCTGAGTGAAATCGTGCGCAGCCAGACCGTGGGTACCATGGCCAACCAGGGCTTGAACTTCCTGTCCTGGAACTGGTTGCCGCTGCTGCCGATGTTTGTGGTCTACGTCATTTCCGGCATTGCCGAAACCAACCGCCATCCGTTTGACGTGGTCGAAGGCGAATCCGAAATCGTGGCCGGGCATATGGTCGAATACTCGGGCATGTCATTTGCCATGTTCTACCTGGCCGAATACATCAACATGATTTTGATTTCGCTGCTGGCATCCCTGATGTTCCTGGGCGGCTGGGATGCACCGTTTGCATTCCTGTCCTTTATTCCGGGCTGGATCTGGCTGGGTATCAAAACATTTGTGGTGGTATCGATGTTCATCTGGGTGCGTGCTTCATTCCCGCGCTACCGTTATGACCAAATCATGCGTCTGGGCTGGAAAGTATTTATCCCGCTGACGCTGGTGTACCTGGTCATCGTTGCTGGCTGGATCCAATCGCCTTTGAATATCTGGAAGTAAGAAAGGACAAAACCGAATGGTCGCTATTGTAGATTTTTTCCGCAGTTTGATGCTGCTGGAATTGATTAAGGGTTTGTCCTTGACCGGGCGCTATATGTTCAAGCGCAAGATCACAGTGCAATACCCGGAAGAAAAAACCCCGATGTCACCACGCTTTCGTGGTCTGCATGCCTTGCGCCGCTACCCCAACGGGGAAGAGCGCTGCATCGCCTGCAAACTGTGTGAAGCGGTATGCCCGGCCATGGCCATTACCATTGAATCAGAACAGCGGGCCGACGGTTCGCGCCGTACCACGCGCTACGACATCGACCTGACCAAGTGCATCTTCTGTGGCTTTTGCGAAGAATCCTGCCCGGTCGATTCAATTGTCGAAACCCATGTGCTGGAATACCACGGTGAAAAACGTGGTGATTTGTATTTCACCAAAGAGATGTTGTTGGCGGTCGGTGATCGCTATGAAAATGATATCGCCGCTGCTCGTGCAGCAGACGCTCGCTATCGTTAATGGGGATGGCTTTTATGGATTTTACGACTGTCTTGTTTTATGTCTTCAGCACCATCCTGGTGCTGGCGGCGACCCGCGTGATTACCGCGCGTAACCCGGTGCATGCGGTATTGTTTCTGGTGTTGGCCTTTTTTTCCGCCGCCGCTATCTGGATGCTGTTGAAAGCCGAATTTTTGGCCATTGTGCTGGTGCTGGTATATGTCGGCGCGGTGATGGTGCTGTTCCTGTTTGTGGTGATGATGCTCGATATCCACCTCGATAAACTGCGTGCCGGTTTCTGGAGCTATTTTCCGATGGCCACTGCGATAGGCGTGATCATTGTGCTGGAAATGGCGGTCGTACTGTTCCGTGGTTTCTGGACCCCGGATCACACCCCACCCGGCAATGTCGGCCATCTTGGCGGCACCAAAGAGCTGGGCAAATTGATCTTCACCCAATACGTGTATGCATTTGAAATTGCGGCGGTGATTTTGCTGGTGGCCATTATTGCTGCCGTGGCCCTGACCTTGCGTCGCCGTAAAGATACCAAGCACTATGATCCGGCTGATGCCGTCAAGGTACAAAGCACTGATCGCCTGAAAGTGGTGAAAATGCGCGCCGACAGTGAGCGTGCGCTGGAACCCGGTCAAACTTCGGCCGCCAACAAAGGAGAAGCACAATGATTGCCAATGTCGGTCTGGCCCATTTCCTGATTTTGGGCGCAATCCTGTTTGCCATTTCCATCGTTGGCATCTTCCTCAATCGCAAAAACATCATCGTGCTGTTGATGGCGGTGGAATTGATGCTGTTGGCAGTGAACATGAACTTCATCGCATTTTCGCGCTACCTGGGCGATGCTGGCGGGCAGATTTTCGTGTTCTTTATCCTGACGGTGGCAGCCGCCGAATCGGCGATTGGTCTGGCGATTCTGGTGATCATGTTCCGCAATCTGGATACCATTAATGTGGAAGATCTGGATAGCCTGCAAGGCTAATTGGAAAAGAAATTCAACCGTCTGGTTTCGTCATTCCCGCGCAGGCGGGAATCCAGCAGGTTGTAAATAGGTTGGCGTCTGAATGGCGCGTTGGCTCTGGGTTCCCGCCTTCGCGGGAACGACGAAGCAGCCTTGGACAACAGGGCGAAATTGTTCCGGTTCAGATGTGATTTGAAATATTAACAAGCTACGATCAACATAGAAGAAGGTTTAATATGGCGGGGCAACTTAACCCACACCTCCTGTTAGCCGTACCGTTGGCACCTCTGGCTGGCGCGGCCATAGCGGGTTTATTTGGCACCAGGTTTTTCGGTAACCTGGTCGGGCGCAAGGTATCGCATAGCGTTACCATCCTGGGCGTCTTGATTTCGCTCATCATTTCGGTGATGACCATATTGCAATTGCAGGATGGCGCGCAAGTCTACAACCAGACCCTGTACAACTGGATGACGGTTGGTACCCTGAAGCTGGAAGTCGGTTTTCTGGTCGATAACCTGACCGCCACCATGATGTGTGTGGTGACTTTCGTGTCGCTGATGGTGCATATCTATACCATTGGCTATATGGAAGAAGACGAGGGCTATAACCGCTTCTTCTCCTACATTTCCTTGTTCACCTTCGCCATGTTGATGCTGGTGATGAGTAACAACTTCCTGCAATTGTTCTTTGGCTGGGAAGCAGTGGGCCTGGTATCGTATTTGCTGATCGGCTTCTGGTACACCCGTCCGACCGCAATTTTCGCCAATATGAAAGCGTTTTTGGTCAACCGCGTGGGTGACTTTGGCTTTATTCTGGGTATCGGCCTGTTGCTGGCTTATACCGGCAGCATGAACTATAACGAAGTCTTTGCACAAAAAGACGCACTCGCCAAAATCGTCATGCCCGGCACTGGCTGGATGATCATTACCGCCGCCTGCATTTGTCTGTTTATTGGCGCGATGGGTAAATCGGCCCAGTTTCCGCTGCACGTCTGGTTGCCCGATTCGATGGAAGGCCCGACCCCGATTTCCGCACTGATCCACGCTGCTACCATGGTAACGGCCGGCATTTTCATGGTGGCACTCATGTCGCCGCTGTTTGAACTGTCCGATACCGCCTTGTCCTTTGTCTTGATTATTGGTGCCATTACTGCCTTGTTCATGGGTTTCATGGGCATTATCCAGAACGACATCAAACGTGTGGTGGCCTATTCCACCCTGTCGCAACTGGGTTATATGACCGTCGCGCTCGGTGTTTCAGCCTATTCGGTGGCAATTTTCCACCTGATGACCCACGCTTTCTTCAAAGCCCTGTTGTTCCTTGGTGCTGGCTCGGTCATCATCGGCATGCATCATGATCAGGATATCCGCAATATGGGGGGCTTGCGCAAATATATGCCCATTACCTGGTTCACCTCCCTGAT
>JBDLSU010000611.1:0-7735 GCA_039799405.1 Pseudomonadota bacterium
CGTTGCGACCGGAGCGGGCGCAGGTGCAGGTGCTGCCGGGGCTGGTGTGGCCGCCGGTGCGGCGGCATTGGCCAAACCACCTGCCATCAATTGGCCGAACACCATGCCCGAGGACAAACCGGCCCCCAGACCGGCCAGGCCACCTTCGTTTTGCGCTGCCAGCGGAATCGAGCTGGCCACCTGAAACTGGGTAAAGCCCTTGAGTTTGTCAGCGCTCATGCCGCCCTTCATGCCTGCGGAGATGCGTTCATCCAGCGCTTTTTGCAATTCGTCCGGCAGGTTCAGGCTGCCGACGGTAAAGGTATCCAGACCCAGGCCATAGGCTTCAATCGATTTCTGGATATCGTTTTTCAGGGTCTGCGCCATCAGGGTCTGGTTGGCTGCCATATCCAGAAACGAGACATTCGAGCCACCGAGCGAAGTGGCAATCCCGGCCAGCACAATGCCGCGCAATTGTTCTTCGATATCGTCACGGGTGTAGATTTCGCGGCTGCCGGAAATTTCGGTGTAAAACTTGCGCGGATCGACGATTTTGTACGAATACATGCCAAAGGCACGGATGCGTATCATGTCGAAATCCTTGTCGCGGATGGTGATCGGTTGGCTGGTGCCCCATTTGCGCCCGGTCTGGATGCGGGTGCTGAAGAAGACAACGTCTGATTTGAAGGGGGAATCAAAAAATTTGTCCCAGTTTTTCAGGTTGGTCAGCAAGGGCAGGGTGCGGGTGTTCAGGGTGTGATTCCCGGGGCCGAATACGTCGGCAATTTTGCCTTCGTTAACAAATACCGCCATTTGTGACTCGCGCACGGTCAGGGTGCCGCCATTCTGGATTTCAAAATCCTGCATCGGATAACGCCAGGCCAAAACCCCTTCCTGATCTTCGTTCCATTGCAGAACGTCAAGAAATTGTTTGCGAATAAATGAACCGATACCCATGATTTGCTCCATTAAAAAAGATGGTGACGCTATTCTACGATACCTGCAATACTTTGCTGCAACAGGCCGGGGCTGGCCCCGGTTTTCAGGAAATACAACCGGCGTTGATCGCGCCGATCGAGAGCGAAATGGCGGCCAGCAAGCCACCAAACGCGGTATTATTTGCCTCGATCTGATCTTTCGACATGCGCAATAGCGTGGTGGTGATAAGATAGGCCAGAATTTGCACCACCATGGCCGAGAACGACCAGATTAAAAAACTTTCGTAGCTGGTGGTATGAAACAATGCTGACGCCAGGGTGAGTGAAAAACCGATCAAGGCCCCGCCCAGAGAAACAGCCGCGGCGGTGTTGCCACCCCGGATTAACTGTACTTCGTTAAATGGCGTGAGTTTGGTGTAGATAATAAAAAAAGCGCTCAGAAGCACCCCGGAAAGTAACAGGTGCAAGACATAATTGGCGGCGGGATGCAAGATGACCTCTCTGTCAGGTTGGAACGGTGGGACGCTGATTGATTTGTGCCAGCAAGTAATGCTGCCAGTCTCCGGGATATATATTAGTCGAAAAAAGCGGCATATGAACAAAAAAATCTTGATTTTATCGGTTTTTGTGGTCGCATCCTGCGGCCTGGCTTACGAATTGATTGCAGGGGCTTTGTCCAGTTATCTGCTGGGTGATTCGATCCTGCAGTTTTCCACCATCATCGGCTGCTATCTGTTCGCCATGGGGGTAGGCGCGCACCTGTCGCGCTATGTGAAAGAAGACGATGTGCTGGCGCGCTTTATCGATATTGAGCTGGCGGTGGGTTTGATCGGCGGCTGTTCGGCAGCACTGCTGTTTTTGAGCTTTTCCTGGATGGCAGCACCGTTTCGCACCCTGCTCTACACCCTGGTATTTGTAATTGGCACCCTGGTCGGGATGGAAGTGCCGCTGGTAATGCGCGCACTCAATTCGCGCCAGACCGAATTTAATGAACTGGTGAGCCGGGTATTGACTTTCGACTACCTGGGCGCATTGGTGGTGTCGATGTTGTTCCCGCTGTTTTTGGCCCCGCACCTGGGGCTGGCGCGAACCGGATTTTTATTCGGTATGCTCAATGTGGCAGTGGGCTTGTGGACGATTCATGTGTTTCGCCATGAACTGGTCAATAGCGCCGGGCGCTTGCTGCGTGCGGCCGGGGTCATGTGTTTGCTGATGCTGGGGTTTGTCACGTCCGAACAAATGGTGAACTGGAGCGAGCGCGGCCTGTTTGGTGATGAAGTGGTGTATGCCACCACCACGCCCTATCAACGGCTGGTGGTAACGCGCTGGAAAGATGATTTGCGCCTGTATATTAACGGCAATTTGCAATTTTCTTCGCGCGACGAATACCGCTACCACGAAGCGCTGGTGCATCCCTTGTTGCAAACCTTGCCGGGCGCGCAAGGGGTGCTGTTTCTGGGGGGGGGGGACGGGCTGGCGCTGCGCGAAGTACTGCGCTATAAAAACGTGCAACACGTGACCCTGGTGGATCTCGACCCGGCCATGACCCGCGCTTTTTCCCAGCGTGAAGAACTGGTCAAACTCAACCACGGTGCTTTTGCCGACAAACGCGTCACTGTGGTCAATGCCGATGCCGCCGTCTGGCTGCAGCACAGCCGGGACATGTTTGACGCCATCATCATCGATTTTCCCGATCCATCCAGCTTTGCGCTGGGTAAGCTGTATTCGGTGCCGTTTTATGGCATCGCGCAAAAACATCTGTCGGCCCACGGCTTGCTGGTAGTGCAATCGACTTCGCCATTTTTTGCCCCGCACGCCTACTGGACCATCGACGCCACGCTGCGCGAAGTCGGCTTCAATACCTGGCCCTATCATGCTTATGTGCCGTCTTTTGGTGAATGGGGCTTTATTTTGGCCGGGTCGCAAAAAGAGTATCAAATCCCCGGCCAATACCGTTTGCCGATGCGTTATCTGAATGCCGAAACCACGCGCGCCATGTTTGTGTTTCCGCCGGATATGCCCAGACTCAACATGCCGCCCAATCGCCTCAATACCCAGTCACTGGTGCAGCAATTTGAGCATGACTGGCGTCAGGTTATCCGCTGATGTTACGCCGCTCGTTCTTACTCTGGAGCGCCGCCGGTGCCGCCGCTACGGCGACTACGGCTGCTGCGCTATGGCGCTGGCAGGAGCAAAACGTGCGCCTCCATTATGCCGGGCGTCAGGCCGGGCATACCCTGCGTGAGCAAAAACACTGGCCTGCCCCCACCGAAACGCTGGAAACCGATGTCTTGATACTGGGCTCCGGCGTCGCCGCGCTGACTGCCGCCTGGCAACTCAACAAACATGGCCACAAGCATAGCCTGATGATTGATGGGCCGCAACCGTATGGCAATGCGGCCGGTGGGCAGATGCAGGAATATACCTATCCGACCGGCGCGCATTACCTGCCACTGCCTTCGCCAGAATCACGCCATATCCGCGAACTATTGCACGACGCGGGCGTCATTTTGCGTGACCCGTATGCAGAAAAGCCGTATTACGACGAGCGCTTTGTGCTGCATGCGCCGGAAGAACGGCTGTTATTTGACGGCCACTGGCAAGAAGGATTTATTCCCACCGAAGGCGTGAGCGAGCAAGAACTGCTGGAGCACAAACGCTTTTTTGCCGAGGTCGAGCGTTTGCGCGCGCTGCATGGCAGTGACGGCAAACGCATCTTTGTGTTCCCGACCGAACTTTCCTCCAGCGATGCCGACTATGTGGCGCTGGATAACATCACCCTGAAACAATGGCTACAGCAAAACAACTACCATGCGCCGACCTTGCACTGGTATCTGAATTATTGCTGTCGCGACGATTATGGCCGCAGCTATGACGAAGTGTCGGCCTGGGCCGGGTTGCACTATTATTGCAGTCGCTGGGGCCAGGCCGCCAATGCGGCCAATGGCACCTGGCTGACCTGGCCGAATGGTTTGCAGCCGCTGGCGCAAGCGTTGGACAAGCTGGGCGGCGCGCGTCGTCGTAGCGGTACTGCCATTTCGCTCAAAACCGTGGCAGGCGGGGTGGAAGCGTTGTGTTTTACCCAGGAAGCCGATCAGCCGCTGCGCACCTTCAAGGTGAAAGCACGGCGTGCGATCTGCGCCATGCCCTTGTACGTGGCGGCGCGGGTGGTGGACAACATCAGCCAGTATGGTTTTAACCCGAAGCAGCATACACCGGTGTATGCGCCGTGGATGGTGGCTAACTTTTTACTGCACCGTTTTCCGGAAGAACTGCCGCATGTGCCGCTCTCCTGGGACAATGTCGTCTATTCCGAGCCGGGCCTGGGTTTTGTGGTATCGACCCATCAGGATATCCGGCAACAACCGCCTGCCAAAACCGTGTTTAGCTGTTATATTGCTTTATCCGACAAGCCGCCAAAAGAGGCGCGCACATGGCTGGAGCAAGCCAGCAGCACCGAATTGCTGGAATTGGCCAGCCGCGATTTGCGCGCCGCCTATGGCAGCCAGTTGGCAAGCTGTGTCGAGCGGGTCGATATCACCCTGCGCGGCCACGCCATGGCGGTACCGCTGCCGGGCTTTCGCAGCAACGCCGGCTTGCGTGCCTTGCGTGAGCTGACCGGCCCGATCCTGTTTGCCCATGCCGATTTGTCGGGGTTTTCGGTCTTTGAAGAAGCCGCCTGGTGGGGCTACCGCGCCGCGCACCAGATTTTAGGGAGATAACCATGCCACAGTATCCGCTCAGTCAAAGCCAGTCGCTCCAGCAGTTTCAGCAGCTTCACCCGATTCGGCAGATCAGGGCGCATCAGGCCTTTACGCTATTGGAAATGCTGTGCGTGATCGCCATCATTGCGATATTGTCTGCTCTGGCGCTGCCGTCCTGGCAATTTCGCACTGTGCGCCTGCAAATCGAAGCGGCCCTGCCGCTGGCCGATATACCCAAGGCCAAAATCGCCGAACAATGGGCGCTGACCCAAACCCTGCCCGCCGACAATGCTGCCGTGGGCCTGCCCAGCCCGGACAAATATGTCAGCAACCATATTCAATCGCTAACCATTAAAGACGGCGTAATCCATCTGCGCTTTGGCAATTCCGCCAGCAATATTTTGAAAGACAAAGTCATCAGCCTGCGCCCGGCGGTGGTGGACGATGCGCCGATTGTACCGGTGGCGTGGATTTGCGATAAAGCCACCGTGCCCGACAAAATGACGGTGCGCGGCGACAACCAGACTACCGTGCCCGCCGGGTTTATGCCCTTGTTTTGTTTGGCTAAAAAATAAGCAATCAGGGGTTCAAATCAATCCGTGGGCTTTTGATGGTGATATTGCCTGGCGTTATGGTAATGCTGCTGCCACCCACGCTCAGAGTAATTTTCTTGGGTGAACTCATGCTGATTTCACCCGCGCTGGAATTGATGGTGATATTGCCCTTTACCGTTACATCCTGTTTGCCGTCCGTCACTTCCAGCAGCATGTCTTTTTTGATGGTTTCCGAATGCGCACCATCAACCTTGATCGCGACGTTTTTCTTGACGAATTCGGTATGATTGCCGCCCACGCTGATCTGGCGGTCATTGCCCACGGTCTGGCTGTCATTATTTTTGACGTGGACATCCATATTTTTTTCCGCCTGCATCCACAATTGTTCCGCCCCTTTTTTATCTTCAAAGCGCAGCGCGTTGGCATTGGCCGGGCCAGCGCCTTTGCTGGAACGGGTCAGCACCCCGCTCTGGGTTTTATGCGCAGGCAAATCCCACGGCGGCAAGTGCTGTTCGTTGTAAAACTGGCCCACCACCACCGGGCGATCCGGGTTGCCCTGCATGTATTGCACCACCACTTCGGTGCCGACCCGTGGCAGCGCAATCATGCCGAAATGGCTGTTGGCCCACGGGGTCATGACGCGTAACCAGCAAGAACTGTTTTCATCCATTTTGCCCTTGCGGTCCCAGTGAAATTGCACCTTGATGCGGCCATATTTGTCGGTGTGGATTTCTTCGCCCTTGCTGCCGACCACGGTCGCGGTATCCAGGCCCGGGTCACGCGGTGGCTGGCTGTTATGGCCCTGGCCGGGCCGCCACGGCAAATCGCGCGGCAGGCAGGTGAAGCTGTTTTCATAGCTGGCACCCTGGCCGCCGTTATTGAGGTAATTATTGCTGATGCGATGGCTAACCATCAGCACCAGAAAATCCTGATCCTTGCCATTGACCGCTTCCATCTGGCTGTCCGAACTCATGTCCAGCGTAAACCAGCGCCCCGGTTGCAAGTAACGGTTGTCACCATGCGCTTCATAACGCTGGCTGGCCGAATTAAACTGATCCAGTTGATGGCGCATGATGCGCTGGCCGTGGCCCTCGTCTTTGTAGCCATACAGGCCGTGGTACTGATGCATCTCCATCTGGCTGATGGCACCTTGTTCCATTTCGCTGGTGTCAAACCCGCGCTGCGCTCTCGGGTGCTTGAAATCGAATTGCGACAAGGCGATTTTGCCCGTTACCAGCCGCCGCAAGCGCGCCCAGATGCTGACCTTGTCGAACTTGTTGGAGCCGCCTTCATGGTGGTAATGCACCAGCGGCTTGCCATCAATCGGTTTGGCGGCCGGGGTGGTATCGCTGATGATCAGCTTATGCCCGCTCATGCTGTGTTCGTACCAGTAATGCCAGCCCATTTCTTCCCAGCGCCGCTGCAGGTAGTTGTAGTCGCTCTCGCCATATTGGCAAGAAAAGGTGCGCTCCGGGTCGGGTTCCAGCAGGCGAAATTCATGGCTCGACAAGCCGGTTTGATCGAACAGTTCAACCGTTTGCTGTTTGATGGTTTGATTATGAAACAAGCGATGATTATGGCGCAGGCCAAATAAGGCCAACCACGGCCGCAACACCATCTGGTACACCGCCAGGCCGTTATCCATGCCTGTCAAGGCAAATTCAAAGCAATGGCCGTTGAAATAGCGCATGCTCTGGTCTTCGCGCAGCAATTCCACGCACACCATTTTGCCTTGCACATCGGTCAATTCGATGGTGGGATCATCCGACAACAGCGTTACCGTAAAAGTAAAGTCGCCCGATATCTGTTCGTTGGCCAGCAGTTGATTGACCAGCAGGCCCGCACCGGGGCCATCATCTTTCGGGAAGTAGAGTTTTAACAAGCGACGGGCAGATCCGCCTTTGATCAGGGAGGCGATTTTTTCGGTGGCTGATGTCATAAATAATTCCGCAGTAATAGAGGCTAAGCAATTTTTACAAATGGGCTGCGGTATTGTACCGATATTTTTTTCAAATGGCTAATTGATTAACAAATGTAACAATTAGAGAATTTTCCAACAAATTGATTTTTGCTTTGTTATACTTGCGAAACTTTTGTGCAGCGATGCATGAATTATTTAATTTTACTTTGCGGCAATGCGTTGAAGCGTAGTACGAGAAACAGCGTACCGGATCGAAACTGCTTGTTGCGCTCTATTTGGATCCGGACACCCAACACCATGAACCAGGAAATTCGCCCGTTTTTGATTGATGAAGGCTTACTGACCCTGCCGCCGGGGTTTCAGGATCGCACCAGCAATATTTTTATCCTGGGCCAGGCCGAATCGTCGATCCTGAATTTGAACATCGGCCGTGACAATTTGCTTGACGGCGAAACGCTGGAACACTACGTAAGCCGCCAGATCAAACTGCTGACCGAAAAACTGCCGGGCTATAAACTCAGAAACCGCACCCCGGCGCAACTGGGGCCAGCGTTGTTGACGGGCGAACAAATTGATGGTGGCTATAAAAACGGCGGGCGTTTTCTGCATCAGCGCCAGGCCGCATTTTTGATCGCGCCC
>JBDLSU010000612.1:0-7714 GCA_039799405.1 Pseudomonadota bacterium
GCGAAACCATGGCGGAATGGTTTGTTGAAGGCTTGCTGGACGCCTTGCTGTGTCCGTCCAATCCGGTCGGGCGCAAATTATTGCAGCAGGCGGTGTTTTATATTGTGCCGAACATGAACCCGGACGGTTCGGTGCGCGGCAATTTGCGTACCAATGCCGCTGGCGCGAATTTGAACCGGGAATGGATGACGCCAACGCCAGAGCGCAGCCCGGAAGTGTTATGCGTCAAGCAAAAAATTCATGAAACTGGTGTCGATATGTTTTTTGACGTGCATGGCGATGAAGCGCTGCCTTACAACTTTGTGGCGGGTAGTGAAATGCTGGCCGGTTTTACCGAACAGCAAATGGAAGAGCAACAAGGCTTTATCGATCACTACAAGCGCGTCAGCCCGGATTTTCAGGACAAGTTTGGCTATGCCGCCAGCAAATACAACGACGATATGCTGACGCTGGCATCCAAATACATCGGCCATACCTTCAAATGCCTCTCGCTCACACTGGAAATGCCGTTCAAGGACAATGCCGATTTGCCCGACCCCAGCGTGGGCTGGAATGGTGCGCGCAGCATGCAGTTGGGTGCGGCCATGCTGCAGCCGATTTTGGGTGGGGTTGATTATTTGAACCGCAAAGCCTGAGCAGGTTCAGGCTTCGGATTCAGATATCAGGTTCAGACAATAAGCTCATCAGAATTACCCCAGCGCCAGAATTTCATTGGCATGGCGCAGGCGCTGGGACAGCAAAATGGCGATATTGCGGTATAGCTTGATCGCAATTTCGGGCATATTCGCAATTTTTTCCCCGTCAATGCGCAGCAGTTTGCAGGCGGACACGGTTTTTACCGAGGCCGAGCGGGCGCGGCATTCGATCAGTGACATTTCGCCAAAACATTCGCCCGGCCCCAGCTTTTTAATGATTTTGTGTACGCTGCCAGCGCGTTTGATGATTTCCACCTGACCACCCATCAGCACAAACAAATGTTGCCCCTGTTCGCCTTCGCGGATGGCAAATACCCCCGCTTCGCACTCCACCAGTTCGGCGCTGGCCAGCAAGGTGGCCAGGTCGCCTTCCGTCATGCCTTGAAACAGCTTTAAATTCAACAGCAGTTTGCGGGTTGAGGCGAGGGTGTAGACGCTCATCGGAATCCTCCTTGGCAAGCGCTTAGGGGCGGCGCTGGCGCAATTGTTGGCAACATTCGGCAACCAGCGCCGGGCCTTGATAGATGATGCCAGTATATAGCTGAACCAGGCTGGCACCGGCATCGATTTTACTTTGGGCGTCCTGCGCACTCATAATGCCGCCGACCCCGATGATCGGCACGGCCTCACCCAACTCGGCCTTGAGCCAGCGGATAACCTGGTTTGACGCTTCCAGCACCGGGGCGCCGGACAAGCCACCGGTTTCTTCGGCATGCGGCAAGCCTTGTACCGCAGCGCGGCTGAGGGTGGTGTTGGTGGCGATGACGCCATCAATTTTGTGCCGCAGCAGCGCGTCGGCGATGACTTTGCTTTGCTCCTGGTCAATATCCGGTGCGATTTTGAGAGCCAGTGGTACATAGCGTTGATGTTGCTGCGCCAGTTTTTGCTGCGCCAGCTTGAGCGGGGCCAGCAAGCCATCGAGCTCGCTTGCGCCTTGCAACTGGCGCAGGTTTTTGGTGTTGGGGGACGAAATATTGATCGTCACATAACTGGCATACGGGTAGACTTTTTCCAGGCACAGCAAATAATCATCGACCGCGTTTTCAATCGGGGTTGTGGCATTTTTGCCGATATTCAAACCCAGAATGCCTTGCTTTTCCTGATAGAAGCGGGTGGCTTGCACATTGGCGACAAAGGCATCGACCCCGCCATTGTTAAAACCCATGCGGTTGATCAACGCATTGGCCTTGGGCAGGCGAAACATGCGTGGCAGCGGGTTGCCGGCTTGGGCGCGCGGGGTAACGGTGCCAACTTCGATAAAACCAAAGCCCATGCTGGCCAGGCCGTCGATAAAGGCCCCGTCTTTATCCAGCCCGGCAGCCAGGCCCACCGGATTGGGAAATTCCAGCCCCATGACGTGGCGTGGATCGGGCCGGATGCAGGGGCGCAGCAAGCCCAGGCGGGCAGCGCGTTGCAGATTGGGCAGGGTCAGGTGGTGGGCGGTTTCCGGGTCGAGTGCGAACAGGAAGGGGCGGGCAGCGGTGTACAGGAGTTTTTGCAGCATGGCGGTGTGTGGGGTTGGTCAATATTAAAGGGTTTGGGATTCAATGGTAATGCATGCTTGAACCAATGGGAGCGGGGCAGCGTTCACGGCAGGGTTTCCCAATGATCAAGCTGGCGCGCTTCCAGCGGGCGAAAATTGGTTTTGTAAGACATTTTCTGGCTGGCGGCGATCCAGTAACCCAGATACACATAGGGCAGACCCAGGTGTTGCGCCTGAGCGATTTGCCACAGAATATTAAACGTGCCAAAGGCGCTGCTGGCTTGATCGGGGTTGTAAAAGGTATAAACCGAAGACAAACCGTCGTCCAGCATATCGATAATGCTGACCATTTGCAGGACGTGGGCATCATCGCGAAATTCCACCAGCCGGGTGTTGACCCGGCTTTGCAATAAAAATTGGGCATACTGGTCGCGGCTGTCCTGATCCATGCCGCCGCCAGCGTGGCGACGATTCTGGTAGCGCTGGTACAGATCGTAATGTTCCGGGTCAAAGTGCAGCGAACTGACCGCCGCGCTCAAATTCTGGTGCTGCCGCCAGGCGCGGCGCTGGCTGCGGCGTGGCTGAAATTCAAAGGCTTTGACCCGCACCGGAATGCAGGCATGGCAATTATCGCAATGCGGGCGGTAGGTGAAAATGCCGCTGCGGCGAAAGCCACTTTTTACCAGTTCGGAATACACATCACTATTGATCAAATGCGAGGGCGTGGCCACCTGCGAGCGGGCCATGCGCTGCTCCAGATAGCTGCAGGGGTAGGGCGCGGTGGCATAAAACTGCAAGGTTGAAAACGGCAAGTCTTTGAGATTAGTCATACCTGGCCTCGATGGAAATGGGTGCGCTGCTACCCACAGCGTGCCAGTTGGTGATGGGGGGCGCGGCGCAGGCTTGATGCAAGTGGGCGAGAAATTGGGCGCGGGGCAGGGGACGGGCACCGAGCGAGGCCAGATGGGCGGTCTCTTGCTGGCAGTCTATCATTTTCACGTCGTGCTGGCGTAAAAAAGCCACCAAATGCGCCAGCGCGATTTTTGAACCATCCGTAACCCGGGCAAACATCGATTCGCCATAAAACATGCGGCCAATGCAAATGCCATAGGCCCCGCCGACCAGCTCGCCGTCTTGCCATAATTCCGACGAATGGGCATGGCCGCGCCGGTGCAGTTCCAGATAGGCCGCGACCATGTCGTCATTAATCCAGGTGCCAGGGCCAGCGCGGCGCGGTGCGGCACAGGCGCGCATGACTTGCTCAAACGCGCTGTCAAAGCGTAGCGTCCAGCGTTGTGGGGCTTTGGCTATTTTGCGCAGTTTTTTTTCCAGACTGTGTGAAATCACAAATTGATCCAGTTGCAATACCATGCGTGGATCGGTACTCCACCACAGAATCGGTTGATTATCTGAAAACCACGGGAAGATACCCTGGCGGTAGGCACTGAGCAGGCGCGCCGGTGACAGGTCGGCACCGGCTGCCAGCAAGCCCGGTGCCGGGCTATCCGGCCCCAGTGCTTGTTCTGCTGGCGGAAATGGGGTATCGATGTGCAGCCAGGGAACCATGGTGCTCCTGAAAATGACTGATTAGCTGGTTGACGGGGCAGGGCGGCTGGTTTCGCTATAGGCATGACGCGGTTGGCAAACCCAGGTATGAAATCCGTAGTTGCCGCCAGCGTCCTTGTCGGCAAAAAAACAGCGCAAGGTATGTTGCACCGTCGGAAACGCCAACTCATCCCAAGGCAGATTGTCTTGGTTGAATAATTGCACTTCCAGGCTTTCTTCACCGGCCAGATAATTCAGATCGAGCAGGGTGGCGCGGTAAAACAGATGTACCTGATTGATATGCGGCACATCGAGCATGGAAAACAAGGGCAATAATTCGATATGGGCACCGGATTCTTCTACCGTTTCGCGCATTGCCGCTTCGGTGGTGGTTTCACCATTTTCCATAAAACCGCCGGGCAGGGTCCAATAGCCATAGCGCGGTTCAATCGCGCGCTTGCATAACAACACCTGCAACTGGCCCTGTTGTTCCCACACCGGAATCGAACCCACTACCAGGCGTGGGTTTTCATAGTGGATGCGCTGACAGTGGTTGCACACGAAGCGGGGACGGGTATCCCCGGCGGGAATGGTGAGGCTAACCGGGTTGGCGCAATGGGAACAAAAATTCATGGGCAATCCAGGGCGGAAATGGAAAGAGTGAAGCGCTAAGTGTAGCACTTCCTGTACCGGATGGTGAGGAAGTGTGAGCCCATGTTGCAAGTGGCAGCGATGTTTGCATGCCGGGCCGGATGTTGCCGCCATGCTGACATGATTCTGATTTACACTTTTTACCTGACGATGCTGCGCGCGGCGGTTTTGGCCTGCTTGTGATTGCAGATGGTTTTTTAATGGTTTTTTATGGCTTTTTGTTTAATTTTTTAAAGCATTCCAGCAATTTCACCAACCTTCTGCGACACACCATGTCTCTGGATTTTACCCTGATCATCCACTGCAATTTAACCCAGGTTGAATTGGATTTGCGCGATGAAGGCCAGCATTCTCTGGTCAAGCACAGCCTGGACCTGGGCCAGATTGCGGCGCGCGATCAACTCGGCCTGTTTAATTTGCGCGGCTATCTGGATGATTACGTCTTGCCGGAGCAAGAAGCACCAGAAATCGCCCGCATCGGCGTCTGTATTGCCCACAATATCCTGGGCCTGAGTTTGTTCCGCTTTCTGGTACAGGGCGAGATTGCGCGCCATTTGTATATCCAGTTACCGCAAGCCAACCCATCGGCCACCGCCGAAGCCAACTGGTTTGCCCGCGCCATGGCGCGCGTGCCATGGGAAATCGCGCGGGAGCAAGCCCATGGCCCCAGCTTGTACGAGCGCAATCTGAGTGTGCGCATCATCCAGAGCGCGCCGCCCGCATTGCCTGCTTTGCCAAGCTTGCCGGTGTTGGCCGATGAAGAAATCCGCATCTTGTTTGTGTTTGCCCAGGCCCAGGGCGCGCAAGCGCTTTTGATGCGACAGGAGCGGCAAGCGCTGCAACAATTGTTTGCCCGCGAAATTTATCCCAAACGGCGGGTACGGGCCTGGTATTTGTCCGATGGCGTTACCCGCGGGCGGCTGGCCGAAACCATTGCGCGCCATCAGGGCTTTCATATTGTCCATTGGAGTGGTCATGGTGCCCTGCATACGCTGGAGCTGGCGGGCTGGGAAGGCAAGCCGGATTTTATCAGCGCCGCCGATTTGCTCGACATGTTCAAACGCGGCGCGGGTTTTTTACCGCAATTGTTGTATTTAAGCGCATGCCAGTCCGGGCAACAGGTGCAACAGAATCAGGCGCGCAAGCCTAACCCGGCACGCGCGGGCCAGTTCGCTGCGCTGCGTGACTGGCAGCAATTTACCGGGCTGGTGGAAAATCCGGGCCAAAATACCGCACAAAACGCGCGCCGCAGCGCGCTACGCGATATCGAATTGCCGGACGTGAATGATCTGGGCCAGGCCCCGGCCTATACCCGTGGCGCGCTGGCGCTGCTGCGTTCCGGCATACCGGCCCTGGTGGCGATGCGCTATGCGGTGGCCGATGATTTTGCGCGCGAACTGGCGCTGGCGTTTTACCGCGCCTTGCTGGCCGATGTGGCACCCAGAAGTATTTTTGACGCCTTGCAAGCCGCGCAAAAAAGCCTGCAAGGGCAACGCTGTTCTGCTGCCGACCTGGCCGCGCCATTATTATTTGGCCTGGGCCAGCGCTTGCTGGTGGCGGGCGAAGCGCCCAGCAGCGCCTTGCGCCAGAGCCTGCCCTGGCATCATATTGCCGAATTGCATGCAGATGCCCACCCGCGCTTTGTCGGACGCATCCATGAACTGGCGCGGCTGGGGCGCTGCTTCATCGGCAGCCAGAGTGATGAAGTGCAACCACTGACGGTAATTGTCGGGGTAGCCGGGGTCGGGAAAACCGCGCTGGCGGCCGAAGCGCTGGCACTGTGGCAAGACCCGTTTGAACTGGTGCTGCATTACCAGGCCAAACCCAACCGGCTCGATTTTGAAGCCACCTTGCAGGATTTGCATGGCAAATTATGGCGCGACAGCCCGGTCTATCGCCAACACCTGGAACAGCATCCGCACGATGCAATTTTCCGCCCCGCCAGTGAACGCTTTGCCGCGCTGGAACGGCAAAAACGCCTGATCCGCAATCTGGTGCGCTGCCTGCATTGCCAGTGCCTGATGCTGGTGCTGGATAACTTTGAAACCAATCTGAAAGCCCAGGGTGGCGCGGAAGATCAGGCGCTGGCCTGCATTGATCCGGCCTGGGACGCCTTGCTGCAAGCACTGGCGCAAGGTTTGCCGGGTAGCCCGTCGCGGGTCTTGATCACCTGCCGCCGCCCGATTGCCGCCTTGCAGGCAGCATCCTGTTACCCGGTTTGGCTGCAGCCGCTGGCCGCGCCCGAGGCCGCGTTGTATGTGCGACAAAACTTCAGCCTGCGCCAGATGTTGCTGGGCAGTGGCAGTGAAGGGCGCGATGCCATCTTGCGTATCATGCAGGCCAGCCGCTTTCACCCGCTATTGCTCGATCGCCTGACCCGGCTGGTCACCGACCCCGGTTTGCGCCAGCAATTCTGGCTCTGCCTGCAAGCACTGGAAGCCGATGATGATTTTGCCAAACTGCCGCCGCTGCTGGACGCCACGCCGGAGCCGCACTGGCAGGCTATCCATTACTTGCAACAGGCATTACTCACTTCGCTCAACCATCTGCTGGTGCTGGTCGGGCCGGATGCGCGCTGCTTGCTGTGGATGATTGCCCTTGCCAATGAATCAGTCGAATTATGGCTGCTCAAGCTGATCTGGCGCGGCATTAGTCTGGATCAGGAACGCTTGTTAAAGTACAAGCAAATGCGTGACGAATTACCGCACCTGCCGCCGGAAAAACAGCGCCTGATTCAAAACCTGTCAGCCAAAATGCATACCGCGCTCGACCATTTGCCGCCGCCACCGGTGCGCCCGAATTTTCAGCCGGTGTTGAATGATTTGCTGCGCCTGGGCCTGATCAAATCCGAACCCGGCCGCAACCAGGACGAGGCCCCGCGCTATGCCTGCCACGATCTGGTGCGTGAGCGCATGGTGAGCTGGATGGCGAGCCAGACCGAAGCAGGCCCGGATTTTTCGCGCCAGCAAATCAAGCAAGCTTACGCCGAGCGCCTGCTGCAGTATTTCGACGAACTGGACGATAAAACCGGGTCAGATGCCTGCTTGATCAGCCAGCGGGTCTTGGTGTATTGCCAGGAAGCCGGGGAAAGCGCCAAGCTGGCCGATTTTATGGCGCGACTGGAAAAAATCCAGACGCCAGCACTGGGGCCAACTGCTGGCAGTTGAGCGCCTGTTTTTTTATGCCATTGCAATGCAGAAAGATTGAAAGTCCCGCCCGGATATGCCATTCTTGCCAGCATCTGCCCAGCCGGAGTTAAGCATGTCCTTGCCACCAGCCGCTATCGTCGGCACCGAACCACCACCGCCCAGCGTCGTCCAGCTATTTGAGGCGCAAGTAC
>JBDLSU010000613.1:0-3250 GCA_039799405.1 Pseudomonadota bacterium
CACACCCGCAAAAACCCCTTGCACAAGGTAACGGAAGATTCGGAAGTGGTGGAAACCGCACGCGGTGGCGAAGGGCGGCGCTTGCAAAAAGCCTTCCTCAAATACCACGACCCGGCCAACTGGCCAATTCTGCGCGAAGGCTTGCAAGCCATGGGCCGGGCCGATTTAATCGGCAATGGTGCCAAGCATTTGATTCCGGCCTGGAATCCGGGCGACAAGCCGACTGGCTCGCTGATTCGCTCGAATAATCATATGGGCAAGCAAAGTCACGCGCCCAATAACCGCATCATGCCGAAAATGGCGCAGGGCAGGCAGGGTGCGGTGGTGTCAGGGCCAGTTCCGGCTGTCGCCCCTGTGGCAGCACCTTCCAAGGCCGAAGCGCTGGGTTTGAAGTTTTCTTTACCGGCCAAGGTGCGCAAGGCGGTGGCGGAAAAAGCGGCGACCCCATCGGGCAAGGCGGTGGCGAAGTCTTCCAATTTTGCCCATGGTGCGAAAAACGCTGCCAATCCAATGCGCAAGCGCACGGGGAAATAAACAGGTACATAAACCAGCGCATGGGCGGGTCAGTCCACCCGCCCATGCGCTGGTTTTACTGCGCCAGCGGCCGCACCTTTTCCATCATGATTTTGTATTGCGCTTCAACCATCGCACCATTCGGATCATGCCCGGCGCGTGGCACCAGCACAAATTCTTTGGCAGGTGCTTTGATGCTATCGAAGTAGCGTTTGGCAATCTCTGGCGTGGTCAGCAGGTCTTCGCTGCCATGGATCATGAATACTGGTAACTTGAATTCCGGCCCCATGGCAAAAAAATCGACCTTGGAAACCATGCCATCACCCTTGGGGCCAATAAACTGCAAGAAGGAATAATCTTCGCCTTCCTCATACGCTGCCAGGCTTTGGGGCGTAGCGTAGGCGGCGGCAGCTTGCCAGTAATCTTTCGGTGGCGGCGTGGTGGTTTTGGCTTCGTAGCTGCGAATGGCACGGCGCAGCACGCCAAAATTGCGCGGATTGCTCCACGGTGGTGGCCCCATTGCTTCCAGTGCGGCCACGGTTTTCTGGTCATCAGACTGACGCGCCAGGCCCAGCACTTTGCTATAACTGGCCGGGCCATTGTCGCGATACGACACATATTGCGACACCCCAACCCAGGCGTAAAACAAATCGGGCTGTTGCTTCACCATTTGCACACCCAGAATCGAACCCCACGAGCCACCCATCACAATGATTTTTTGCTTGCCAAAGCGTAGCTTCAAATAGTTGGCCAGTTGAATGCCATCGTCGGCCATTTGCTGTAGCGTCAGGGCGCTATTGGCAGGGGCCGGATTACGGCCCCAGGTTTTACCCGCGCCGCGCTGATCCCACTGTACCAGCGTGAACGATTTTGCCCACGAACCATAAATGGTATCGGCATACGGGCTGAGTGGATTGCCCGGCCCGCCGTGCAATAACAAAATCACTGGATTGGCACAGCGTTCGCCTTGCACCGTTACCCATTGTTCAATGCCGCCAAGGGTGACGAAACCTTGTTCGTGGATTTTTTGCTCAGGTGTGTTGCAAACGGATGAGGCAGCAGAGGATGGTGTGGCGGCTGCTGCCGGGCTTGCCGCGTTGGCGCGGCTGAGCGGGAGGCTAAGCGAGAGGCTGATCAGCAGGCTTGCCAGCAGTGATGGTTTGGGTAACATGGTGCGTCCTTGGGAAATGCAGGCGTACAAGGCCTTGCCGCAGCAAGGAATTGGCCTGATGGTAGCATGGGCCAGGTCCCTTGTTTTTCAATTTGCAGCGCCGTTGCTTGCCGGACGCAAATTAACTTCGATGAAAATGCTCAGTTATACAAAATCTCCCGCACCGCAGGCACCGGCATTTTGGTTTGTTCACTGGTCAGATTCTGCAAGATGATAAACACCCGGTTGCTATCCAGTTGCCGCTCCATCAGCAGCGAATAGCCATCCCAAAAACCTTGCGCAGTCGCCAGGCGGCCGTATTTGGGGTGGGTTTGCGTGGCCCAGCCGAACTGGTAGTTGCGGCCCGGTTTGTCGGTGGCCTGGCTCAGGCTGGCCATGGTGGCTTGATCGGCCTGACTGAGGATGCGCTCGCTGCGTAAAACCTGATCCCACTGGAACAAATCATTGGCAGTGGAACTGATCATGCCGTCGCCAACTATGCCGTCCAGATACCAGGTGCGGTGGCTCTTGCCCAGTTCTGGCGTGGGGATCGGTTTGCCAGCGGCGTTCAGGGTATGGCCCCAGGTGTCGTTGGCAATATTGCGTGGCTGGAAAAAGCGGCGGTGTACCAGCGTATGTTTCAACCCGGCTGGTTGGAAAATGTTGTCTTGCAGGTATTGTCCATAGCTTTGGCCGGAAACCCGTTCAATTACCAGCGCCAGCAAAACATAGCCGGTATTGGTATAAGAGAATTTTTCACCGGGCTTGAATTCGGCAGCGGGGCGCTGTTTGACCAGTAAATCGACCACGTCCTGGTTCACAGCAATGCGCTGCTTGGGCCAGTGAGACTCAAACAAATCAAAATATTCGGGCAAGCCGCTGGTATGGTGCAGCAATTGCAGCAGGGTGATGTTGTCGTAAAAACTGAGCTCGGGCACGGTTTTGGCCAGCTTGTCGTTCAGGTTTAACTTGCCCTGTTTTTGCAATTGCAGCAGCGCGATGGCGGTAAATTGCTTGCTGATCGAGGCAATATCGAACACCGAATCGGCATTCAGCGCTTTTTTACTGCTGCTGTCGGCAAAACCCAGGCTGGTGCGGTAGATGATTTTGCCGTGCTCGGCCACCAGTGCATTGCCGTGGAAACTGCCTTCTTTGTAGCCATTTTGAAAAACCGACTCCAGGCTTGCTGCTTTGGCAGCGGCTTTGTCCACAACTTTGTCTGCAACTTTGTCTGCGGCAGCGTTGGCCTGGCTGGTCATGGGCAGGCATAACACCAGCGCCACCGCCAGTGCAAGCAAGCGTTTGACCGGGTTGCGGGTCGGAATGGGCTTCAACATCGTGTCGGCATCGGCAATGGTGTGCATGGTTTTCCTTTTTTTGGGTTTTTTGTGGGTAAGCGTGGTTTGTTGATTGACGCCGTCAGCATATCGTTTTAAGGTGCTATACATCAAGCCATGTAAAGGTATAGCAAGCCATGCAAAAGCGTATAACCAGACTGGACGCCTGGCAATTTGACTGGGTATTGTTGCGCAGTTTTTTAGCCATCTATCGGGCGGGCAGTGTGGCCGGGGCGGCGCGCCAGTTGCA
>JBDLSU010000614.1:0-7281 GCA_039799405.1 Pseudomonadota bacterium
CAATACCGCATACAAGGACAAGGCAGGCCGGGTCTGGCCTGCGCCCAAGGTGTAGGCTTCGACCAGTTCATCCGGCAGCATGGTGATTTTATCGCCCGGCATATATACGGTGGACATGCGGCTACGCGCGATCAGATCGAGCGCATCGTCGCGCACCATGCCCAGGCCCGGTGCGGCGATATGGATGCCGATTTGCCAGTTACCATCGGCCAGTTGCACTACCGAGAACGCATCGTCAATTTCGGTGGTGGTGACATCATCAATCGAAAACGCCTGCACCCCGGCCACCGGCAAATTGCCGCCCGGTGGCGCTACCTTGACCGGGGCAAAGCCGGTGCCCTTGGGAAAGTGTTCCAGCAAAAATTTGCCGTAGTGGTACTGGCGCGCCGACTTGATGCCGCCATTGGCCAGCATCAGCTTGGCCGGGCTGGTTTGCAGTTGTTCGCAAGCCGCTTCCAGCGCCTTGTATTCAATCGAATTTTTATCCGGTTTGAACAACAGTTGTTGCACCATGTTTTGCATGCTGGCCGGCAAGCGCTGCGCCACCAGTTCTTCCACATACTGCGCCTGCACCAGCGCTTGCTGTTTTTTCTTTTCGATGCCAGCCAGCGCGGCTTGCAAACTGGCGGCGGGGGCAGCCTTGTAACGGCCCCGGCCCTTGCGGTAAAAATACATCGGCGCGCCATGCAAGGCCAAAATCAGGCCAGCCGCCTCCACTGGCAGCGGTGCATGGCCGAAATATTCCGCACCCAGTTCGGCAAAGCCAAATTCTTCTTCGCCCGCCACTTCCCACACAAAGTCCAGATCCAGTTCGCTCGCCAGTTGCTGCGCCTGTTGCAGCAAATCCTGTGGGGCCGGGTTGGTGTATTGCAGCAAAATATCTTTCATTTTGACTTTACTGCGCTTGCCGCTGGCCAGTTCCACTTGGGCCGCTTCACCGGCCTGACTCAGGATGGTGCCAACTTTAAAATCACCGGATTCTTCAAAAAATACATTCATTACGATTGCTTTCCAAGCGGAGTTAAGGGTAGGTGGGCTGCGGCAACTGCGTCTGTAATAAACTGTCCAGCGTCGGCAAAAACACTTCCGTAACCAGCAGCATGCCACGTTTGCGCCAAAACAGCGAGCGCCGCGCCAATAATTGCGGTGGCAAGTTCATACCGGTAGCCAGGCTGGCACGCCGCGCCAAAGGATGGCCGTGGCGCAAGCGCGCGTATTGCAATTGACCACGCAGCACTTGCGGATCATCAAACAAGGTGGTGCCAAGTGAACGGTTGCCCAGGGTTTTAAACAGCGGCCAATCGCTGGCGGTGCAGCTAAGCGGCACGGCAGTATGGGCAAATACCACCGGCTGCTCATTGCAACGCAACAGTACTTCGCGTTCAATCACGCGCCGTCGCGCCCCACTGACCGCACTGCCCAGACCCAGCACCTGCATTTCATCCGACAAGCACGGCGCTTGCCACTGGTGCAGGCACTGCACCCGAAACTGCTGGCTATGCGCGATCAGTTTGGCGGTGAGCGAGCCACGGTCACTGAGCCAGGCAGCCATGAGCGGCGTGGTGCGCACTGCGCCCACATGCGCATACCAGGTGGCACGTTTGCGCAAACTCACGCCGCCACACCACAAAACGCCAATACCTGATGTTGATATTGGTCAAATTCGGCAATGCCATGGTCGCTACCGGAAATAATATGTTGCTGCGCGCCGGTGTAATGCGCCACCATTTCGCGCCAGTCCAGCACTTCATCCCCGGTCGCTGCCAGCAAAAAATAGCGCTCTGGCCGGGTGATGGCAGGCACTTGCAGCGCCAGCAATTCGGCCACGTAGTCTTGCTTGAATTCAAAGCGCGCGCCGGAATGGTATTCGGTGGTGACGCCAACGTATTGTTGCAAATCACGCGGTGGTTTGACGGCGGGATTGAGCAGTGCGGCGCGGCAGCCGATTTGCTCGGCCAGAAAGGTGGCGTAATAACCCCCAAGTGAGGAGCCGATGATGGTCAAATCTTCCGCCGCCACCCCCGCCACCAGCCTTTGCGCCAGCGCTATCGCCTGCCTGGGTGAGGCTGGCAAATGCGGGCAACTATACTCATCCTGCCGTCCCAGCGCCTGCATGGTTTGCGCCAGCATGCGCGCCTTGAACGATTCGGGCGAAGAACGAAAGCCGTGCAGATACAAGATCATGCCGCCCCCACCTTGGCCAAAGCAGCCAGGCCGTCCAGAATTTTGCCATGCACGCCAGCAAAGCCGCCATTACTCATCACCAGCACCACATCACCCGCACGCGCACTGCGCAGCACGGCCTGACTGAGTGCCTCAATTTCATCAAAACATTGCGCCTTGTCAGCCATCGGAGCCAGCGCCTCGGTCAGGCTCCAGCCCAGATTATGCCCGTAGGCAAATACCAGATCAGCCTGCGCCAGACTATCCGGCAGCGCTGCTTTCATCGCGCCCAGCTTCATGGTATTGGAACGCGGCTCCAGCACCGCCAGAATGCGCGCCTGCGGTTGCTGCTGGCGCAAACCGGCCACGGTGGTGGCAATCGCGGTCGGGTGGTGGGCAAAATCGTCAATCACCGTCACCCCCGCAACGACACCGCGTACTTCCATGCGGCGTTTGACGTTTTTAAATAGCTGCAAGGCGGCAATCGCATGTTGCGGCGGTACGCCGACGTGGCGCGCGGCGGCAATCGCCGCCAGCGCGTTGGCGCGGTTGTGGGCTCCGCTTAAATCCCAACTCACCCGGCCTTGCGGTTGGCCTTTGAACAGCACGTCAAAGCTGCCATCGGCATGATCAATGCACTGCCAATCGGGCGCGCTGTCGGGTGTTGCGCCCACATCGATTGCCTCCCTGGCACTGCCAAAGCGCTCAACTTCACTCCAGCAACCACGCTGCAACACCCGCTGCAAAGAAGCTTGCTCGCCATTCACAATCAAGCGCCCTATGCCCGGCACAGTGCGCACCAGGTGGTGGAACTGGGTTTCAATTGCGCTCAGATCAGGGAAAATATCGGCGTGGTCGTATTCCAGATTATTCAAAATCGCGGTGCCGGGGCGGTAGTGTACAAACTTGCTGCGCTTGTCGAAAAATGCGGTGTCGTATTCGTCGGCTTCAATCACAAAAAAACCGGATTCCTGCCCCGGCCCCGCCATGCGCGCGGAAATGCCAAAATTGAGTGGCACGCCGCCGATCAAAAAGCCGGGCGCATAACCGCAGTATTCCAGAATCCAGGCCAGCATTGAAGTGGTGGTGGTCTTGCCGTGGGTACCGGCCACTGCCAACACCCATTTATTCGCCAGAATGTGTTCGCCGATCCATTGCGGGCCGGATACATAGGGCAGGTTGCGATTCAAAATCGCTTCCATCAAGGGGTTGCCGCGCGATACCACATTGCCGATCACAAACAAATCCGGCTGCAAATCGATTTGCTCTGCGCCATAGCCGCTCACCAATTCAATCCCCTGCTCTTGCAACTGGGTACTCATGGGCGGATAGACATTGGCATCGCAGCCAGTCACTTTATGCCCGGCCTGTTGCGCCAGCACCGCCAGACCACCCATGAAGGTGCCACAAATACCAAGGATATGAATATGCATACGAAAACCGCGTCAAACAAATGGGAAAGACGCGATTTTACAGGAGCGGCGCAAATGCGTTGCAACAATGCGCAATTTCGTGCTGATCCTGATCAAAAGCCTGGCCGAAACTGCGACAGCACGGCCAGCCACATCCGGCCACGGTTTTGGCGCGCGATTCTGCTATGCTTACGCACCAACCATTGCTAACTATTTTTTGTACCCCTGATCATGAAAACTGCCCCCGTTTTTTCCCTGCGCCAACTGGCTTTGACTACCGCACTGGCCTGTTGCACCATTAGCGCCAGCCCCCTCGCCGCCACCTTTGACGCCGCACTCAAGCGCCCGAAACTGGTGCTGGTGCTGGTGGTCGATGGTTTGCCCAACGAGCAAGTGATGCGCTACCGCGATCAGTTTCAGGGTGGCTTCAAGCGCTTGCTGCAACAAGGTGCCAGCTTCAGCAACGCCCATCAGGCCCATGGCCTTACCTTTACTGCGGTCGGCCATTCGGCGATTTTGTCCGGCGCTTACCCCTACCAGCACGGCATCATCAGCAATGAATGGATCGACGCCAAAAGCAAAAAATCGATGTATTGCACCCAGGACAGCAAGCACCACTATCTGGCTGGCGAGCACACCAACGAGAGCGATGGCACTTCACCCGCCAATCTGCGCGTTTCCACTTTGGGTGATGAATTGCGCTATGCCAGCGGCGGCCAGGCCAAGGTGCTGGCGATATCGGGCAAAGATCGCGGCGCGATTTTATTAGCTGGCAAAACCGGCAGCGCCTATATGTATATGGACAAAACCGGCAACTTTGCCAGCAGCAGCTATTACATGAAAGCGCACCCGCAATGGGTGCAGAAATTTTCTGCCGCCAAACCGCAAGACCAGTTTTATGGCAAAGCCTGGTGCATGGCCCTACCCGAAGCCGCTTACGCGCATGACTGGGACAAAGTGGCGGGAGAAAGCCTGACCAGCCATGCCGCCTGCAAATACAAGGCCTTCGATGCCAGCTACAAGGGCGAAGCCGACAAGCCCGATGGCAAATACTACGCCAGCCTGAAAGTTGGGCCGTATGCCGATCAACTGACACTGGACTTTGCGCGCGCCGCAGTGGAAGGCGAAAACCTGGGCAAAAATGCGCCGGGCGTGACCGATTTGCTGGCGATCAGCTTGTCCAGCCACGACTATATCAACCATGGTTTTGGCCCGGAGAGTAAAAAATCGCACGATCATTTGCAACATCTGGATCGCATGCTGGGCCAGTTCTTCAGCTATCTGGATCAGCGCATCGGCCTGGACAATACCCTGGTGTTGCTGACCGCCGACCACGGTTTTCCCAACACCCCGGAATTTGCCCGCGACAACAAATTTGACGCCCAACGCCTCAACAGCAAAACCATGGTGGCGGCCTTGAACCAGCACCTGGCGCAAAAATTTGGCGTGGACAAACTGCTGGACGCCAGCTCACCACCCAATTTCTGGCTGGATGCCAACAAAATCGAACAAAAAAACCTGAACCGCGAAGACGTGGAAAACAGCGCCGCGCGCTTTTTGCTGGGCTATGACGGCGTCGCCAATGTCTATACCCGCAGCCAACTGGAAAGCGGCAGTCTGCCCGACACCAAACTCAGCAAACTGATGCAGCGCGCCTGGCACCGTCAGGTATCAGGCGACTTGATGGTCGTCGCCAAACCGTATTGGTATTTCAGCAGCGGCAACAGCGGCACCTCGCACGGCTCGCCCTATTCGTATGACAGCAATGTACCGCTACTGGTGATGGGCAAACCCTGGATCAAGCCGGGCTGGTATGGCAACTACGCCGAAGTGGTGGACATTGCGCCCACGCTGGCCCACTTGCTGCAACTGCGCCCGCCGTCAGGTTCGGAAGGGCGGGTGTTGACTGAAGTGGTGCGTTGATCGGCAACAAATCAGCAATAACAAAAAGCAGCGCCCTGATTGGCTCAGTGCGCTGCTTCCTGAAATACTGCATCCAGTGTGGTGGCGTCCATGCCGCGATCAAACCAGATTTCAATTTGTGCCTGCGAGGCGTTTTTAATACGTTCGTGCAATTCCTGGGATAACTCACCAAAACAACGTTTCAGCAGGCGGTACAGCATGGTCGATTCACCCACTTGCACCCCCACTTTTTCGCCTTGGCTAAGTCCTAGCTGGATCGCTTCATCCAATTTTTCCTGAAGCCGAATCCTTTCAATCGAACTGACATATTCCATTTTTCTTTCCTCCTCAAGTGCTGTAACAAAGTGGTTGAGTCTGCTTGATAAGACGGGTGGCAATTCCATCATCCAGTCAATCACCAGAAAAAACTCCCGAATCAGCTTGGGCTCCCACTTCCGTTCGTGCAGCAAGCGCACCAGCTTGCATTTTAATTCAGATCAGCCATAATCAAACACTTACTTCGGAATGCCCTCTTTTCTAATCGACAGGAACGCCATGTCACTTGTTTGGGTTATTTTGGGCACGTTTGGTCAGTTGGTGCTGATGATGTTCTTTTTTATGCTGGCCGCTTTTGCTGGCGGTGGCATGGCCAATGGCGGCAACCTGTCGCGCTTTGGCACTTTTGTCATCGGCGTATCCATGGTGCTTTTGCCCGGCTCTTGCGTAGTCAGCGCTGGCGTTGTGATTTATGCTTACGTCAAGGACTGGGGGCCGCAGGCTTATTACTACTACCTGTGGCCGCTGGCAGTTTTGGCGCTGTATTTACTGCTGATGCCTGGATTGAGCAAGAAGAAATGAGTCTGATACCTGATCTCAAAGCTCAATCATCACCTTCAAGGCATGGGTTTCCCGCGCATTCTGAAAGGTGTCATACGCTTGTTCGATGTTATCCAGCGAAAAGCGATGCGTGATCAATTGCCGTGGATCGAGTCGGCCTGACTGCACGATTTTGAGCAGGGTCGGGGTGCTGTGGGTATCGACCAGAGCGGTGGTGATGGTGATATTACGGTTCCACAGCGTTTCCAGATGCAAATCGACCTTGGTGCCATGCACGCCGATATTGGCGATGGTGCCGCCGGGGGCGATGATTTTCTGGCATAGCTCGAAGGTGGCGGGAATGCCGACTGCTTCAATCGCGGTATCGACGCCGCGCTCGCAGGTAATTTTCTGCAGCACCTGCTGCGCCAGGCCGTCGCTGCTGTTGATGGTGTGGGTGGCACCGAAGCGGCTTGCCACTTCCAGCCGGTTGTCGTCCAGATCGATCATGATGATCTCGCCCGGGGCAAAAAACTGCGCCGTCAGCAAGGCCGCCAGCCCGATTGGCCCGGCCCCGACAATCGCAACACTGCTGCCGGGTTGGATTTTGCCGTTCAGCACGCCGCATTCAAAGCCGGTCGGCAAAATGTCACTTAACAGCACCAGCGCTTCTTCATCGGCCCCTGCGGGTACCGGATACAAACTGGTATCGGCATAGGGAATGCGTACCATTTCGGCCTGAGTGCCATCGATGGTATTGCCCAGCATCCAGCCACCGCTGGTGCAATGCGAATACATTTGTTTGCGGCAATACGCGCATTTGCCGCAGGCGGTAATGCAGGATATCAACACATGGTCGCCCACTGCAAACATGCTAACCGCCTTGCCCACTTCCATAACGATGCCAACGCCTTCATGCCCGAGCACGCAACCGGGCTGGCAACTCGGTACATCGCCACGCAAAATATGCAAATCGGTGCCGCAGATA
>JBDLSU010000615.1:0-4452 GCA_039799405.1 Pseudomonadota bacterium
CTGGGTCATCATGGTGGCAACGATTTCATGACTGGTCTGCTGCAGTTCAAACAGACGCCGGTGTGCGGTGGTGCGATCAACCGCCACCTGTTTGAAGCTGGCAACCAGATCGGCGGCGCTCGACAGGCCGCGCATGATCAGGGTCGAAGCTTCATTGGCTTCATGCAGATAGGTTGCCAGTTCACTGGCAGCCAGATTTTGTTGCTTGAGTTTGTGTTCGATGTTTTCGGTTTTTTCCTGCAAGGCCGAAGCCATCATCAGGCTGTTGCCGATGGGGGAATTGAGTTCATGCGCCACCCCGGCCACCAGCGCGCCCAGCGCGGCCAGTTTTTCATGGCCGATCAGTTGCGCCTGCGCTTGCTTGAGTTGCTGATAAGCCTGGGCATTGTCGAGCGCAATCGCACCATAGGCGCACAGGGTGCGGAAGATCAGGCGTTCGCGCTCGTCATAGGCATGCCGATCCAGTGCCTGCACCGCCATGACTCCCAAAATCCGCTCACCCAGCATCAGCGGTGAAAATAGCGTAAAGCAGGGCGTATCGTCGATAAAATGTTGCGCCAGCAATTCACGGCGGTCGCGCGCGCAGCGGGCGCAATCGGCGCTCTGGTCATTCAAGGCGGTGACAGCGGGGCCAAGTTCCAGATTGGTGCTAAAGGCCAGATTGAGAACCAGATGATCATGGTCGAGCAAAAAAATGCCAAACGCATTGGCATCAAGCAAGCCGCTGACATGGCGATTGAGCGACTGAAAGACCACGCCAGCATCAAGTTGGGCGGTAATTTCCTGGCCGATGGTGGACAAGTGTTCCAGCGTAATACTGGTCTGGTGCAATATTTCGGCACGCCGTGCTTCGGATTCGGCCAGTTCGCGATGGTGTTCGGCCACCGCCTGCGCACGCTCGGCTTCATGCCGCATTTGCATCGCTGCCAATAATTCGGCCTGGGTTTCGCGCAGCGTATGCAAGGTCGCTTCCAGATGGCGGTAAGCGCTGGCATTGTCAAAGGCAATTGCGCCATAGGCGCACAGGGTGCGGAAAATCAGCCGTTCGCGCTCGCCATAGGCGTGGCGGCGCAGCGACTGGATGGTCATTACGCCCAGCACCTGGTCACCAATCGCCAGCGGTGCAAACAATTTGCTTAACATCGGCAGGTTACCGGCCGAGGCCGGACTGGGCTGATGCTCGGCGTCGAGCAAAATTTCATGCCGTTCGCGCACGCACTGCACTTCACTGGCACTGCCATCGGTGAGCGGGATTTCGATGGCAGATAGCGCCCGGCCTTCTTCCACGCCAAAGGTCAGGTTCAGGCTGAAGCCATCGGCATCGAGTAAATACACGGCAAAATGGGTGGCATCGAGCAAACCATTCAAATGCCGGTCCAGCGACTGAAACACCGCATACAAATCCAGATGGGCGGTAATTTCCTGGCCGATGGTATCGAGCCGCTTCAGAATCAGGCTGGTTTGTTGCAGGGTTTCGGCGCGTTTGGCTTCGGAAGCGGCCAGTTGGCGGTGGCGTTCGCCTTCCGCCCGTTCGCGCTCGGTTTCGTGGCGCACCTGTAGCGCAATGGCGTGGTTGATGGCATCCTGGCTATGGGTTTTATTGCGCGCCTGATTGGCTTTGCGCGCAAAGGCAAAGGCGGCCGCTGGTTCGCCAGCATGGTGGTAGGCATCGGCAATCGCATCGAGCAAGCTGTCCGGCACGGTATAGCCTTCGATCCGCTCGGCCACTTCCAGCGCCTGTTGCAAATGGTATAGCACCGGGTCGCTGCTGCCATGCGATTGCGGTAATTCGTGGCGGGCATGGATTTCGGCCAGTACCCGCAGCGCGGCAATTTGCTGCGAGGCATTGCCGTCGGAACGCGACATGGCCAGCGCAATGGTCGCCAGTTGCAAGGCTTCTTGCGGCCGTTCCAGATTCGATAGCGCATGGGCCTGACCACGGCGCGCGGTGGCCTGAAAATCGGCCTGGTGCAAGGTGTCGGCACGCTCTTCCAGTTGGCGGAAAGTTTCCAGTGCCTCGAAATAAGAACCTTTGTCGAGCAATAAATCACCCAGATTGCGCAGCGCCAGGGTATAACTGCGCGAATCGGCCAGCGGTGCCAGCGTGGCGCAAGCTTTGGCCAGCATTTCGTGCGCGGTATCGAGCCGCCCCAGCAGGCGCAGGGTTTCGGCGGTGTGGATCAGTGACAAACCAATGCAGCCGGGCCAGCCGGTCGGCAGTGCCAGATCGACCCCGCGCTGCTTCCATTCCAGCGCCGCAAAGTGGTCATTCAGGTGGGCAAAACTGGCACCGATATTGGCGGCGGCGTAAATGGCACGCTGAATTTGCCCGCTCTCCAGCGCCGCTTCGTAGGTGTGGGTGCGTAGCGCGGCGGCATGGCCGAAATCGTTGGCCTGAAATGCCAGTGCGCCAAAATAATCATTGATCCAGCTCTTCAAGGCCGGATGAGCATCTTCCTGCGGTTCGGCAAAGCGCTGGCCCCAGTGGTTTTGGTCGGTGCGGGCATAGCGCCAGATCGAGAGCCGGGCCAGCGCCGCTTCGGCGATATCGAGCCGCATGTTGTCGTTGGCGGCACGCGCATGGCTGGCGCAGGCTTCCAGGCTGGCGTCACGCGCGGCACTGTGGCCGCGATCGCTGGCGATCCAGGCGGCGATCCAGTTGGCATCGGCATTGCCGGTGCGGTCGCCGTGCTCGATGAACATTTGCGCACTTTCCGTGACCAGCGCATCGGCTTCGGTCAGATCGGCCTGTAACCATTTGATTTCGGCGCGCACCAGCAGCAAACGCGCGATGGTACACTGGTGCTCGGCCTCGGACAGCTCGCAGCGACCCAGGGTCAGTTTGATTTCATCGATCAGGGCCAGCGCGCGGCGCGGATTGCGCTGGCGCAAATGCCAGCACAAGGCCACCAGAACACTCAAACGGGCGCGGCCGAACAATTGGGGCAACTCGGCTTCCAATCGTGCCACTGCAGTATTGAGTGCAAACATTTCCATTAAGAAGGCCTTGACATAATTGGGGATAAAGCGCCGCTGGTAGCAAATCCTACCGTAAAAAGTCAGCAATTTGAAGAAGTCTTGTATTTGTCTGCCCGCTTGACGGCAATTTATCTGCAAGTGTGGGGCTTTTGCTGGTCTGATAGCAAATTTCGCGCCAATTTGCCGCACCCGTGATGGCGCTGCCGACGAAACCAGGCGGCAGTGCTTGCCCGTCGCTGTTTCAGCGGCGGTTTCGTGATAGTCTGTTTGGACTGGATGGGCTGTTAAATCGCTTCAAACTGGTAAGCAGAAAATCGTTGAACGCATAGTGAAAGGATCACATCATGTTGGAATCAAATCTGGAAGTTGTGAAGAAGGATATGGAAGTATTGGTGAAGGATGCGCAGGAATTGTTTCATGCGGCTTCGCTGGCAACCGGTGAGAAAGCCGATGAATTGCGCAATCGTGGCATGAGAATTCTGGATTCTGCCGTCAACAAGGTGCAAGACCTGCAAGACGCAGCGGTGCGTACCGGCAAAGAAATTGCCATCACCACCGATGACTATGTGCGGGAAAACCCGTGGCGCGCAGTAGCCGTGGCAACCGGTGTGGGGGTATTGGTCGGGTATTTGCTGGGGCGTAAATAAAGCAGGTGTGGTTTTTGCTAAAAACCGGCCCGGGATACGGGCCGTAATTTTTTCAGGCTGGTTTCTGGCTGCTTACAGGCGTGTTGTTTAATAAACTCAAGGCTTGCTCAGGCGGGCTTTTTCAATAAAGTATTCGGTGTCGCCAAAACACGAACTTGGCACACCTTTGCGCTGGGCATAAGTCAGTACCACCGGTTTGCCCAATAGTTTTTCCATATCATGCGCCAGAGCATCGTCACGCACCGAAAAAGAAAATTTTTCGGGAATCGCACCCGGCGTGGGTGACATCAGGATTTCACCTTCCCAGGTTTTGCAAATATAGCCGCGCTTGGATATTTTTTGCAAATAACCGGTACGCTCGCCTTCTGAATAGGCCCAATGTAGCGCGGCCCAGGTGTAAAGCATTGCCAACGCAATCACAGCGGCAATGGTGCTGAACAGAATGACATACAGGCGGCGAGCGATTTTCATGCAAATTCCCCGGTGGTTGGATGGTGCGCTATTTAATCACGGATCAATGCCGGATACATTACAGATGCGGAATGATTTGTGGCATCAAATCGGCAAAAGTTCGGCCATTGCCGGTTTCACCAATTGCATGCACCTTCCATTCACCGCCATGGCGATACAGTTTGACCATGATCTGGGCGGTATGCGGCCCCTGATTTGGCAGGGTATAGCGCGCAATTTCCTGGTTGTTGCTGGAATTGACCACGCGGCAGGTGGCATTTTCGATTTGCGTGAAATTTTGTCCGGTGAAGCTGTTGACGGTAAACACCATGCTTTGCACCTGGGCCGGTACGCGGTTCAAATCGACCTTGATTTG
>JBDLSU010000616.1:0-5041 GCA_039799405.1 Pseudomonadota bacterium
TGTGGAGTACGTATCAAGTAACCAGCCAATGGAAAATCGGTGCCGGTATGGAAGCCAAAGGCGACAGGCAGGCGGTGAATCCTTCAGGTACGGCGGCCGTGCCGACCCTGAACGGCGTGTACCACCCCAATACCGCCGCTTCGTATGTCCGTTGGGATGGCATGCTTAGCTATCAACAGAGAAAATGGTTGATGCGTCTGAATGTGAAAAATCTGTTCAACACGACTTATTTTGATGCGGTATACGACAATGGCGGGTTTGCCGTACCCGGCCCCCGGCGCAGTGCGAGTGTGACTGCGGAATACAAATTTTAACCTTGACTGAGAACTGGCGATGCTCGTTACGATAGACAATCTGCTCACACCCGACGAACTCGCCAGTGCGCGCGCCCTGCTGGCCAATTCCGGCTGGCAAAGTGGCCTGGCCAGCGCCGGGTCACAGGCGGCGCAGGCAAAAAACAATTTGCAGTTGCCCGAAGAGGCCACGCACTTGCCCGCCTTGCGCCAATTGGTGCTGGCAGCGCTGCAGCGCAGCGCGCTGTTTTTTACGGCCGCCTTGCCCTTGAAGGTGTTGCCACCGCAATTTAACCGCTATGCCGGTAGCGATAACCACTACCACTTTCACGTTGACAATGCGCTGCGTCTGGTTCCCGGGCAGGCCGGTCAATATGTGCGGGCAGATATCTCGGCCACGCTGTTTTTATCCGAACCGCATGAGTATGCAGGCGGAGAGCTGACCATAGAAGACACCTTTGGCACCCATGCCATCAAGCTTGCTGCGGGTAGCCTGGTGTTGTATCCCTCGTCTTCCGTGCATGCCGTTACCGCCGTGACGCAAGGGGAGCGGCTGGCGTGTTTCATGTTCATGCAAAGCATGGTGCGCGACCCCGGCCAGCGTCGCCTGCTGTATGACATGGACATGGCCCTGTTGACCCTGCGCGAGCAAATGGGCGAGCACGATGCCCTGGTGCGCCTGACCAGCACCTACCATAATTTACTGCGGCGCTGGGCAGAAAACTGATGCACGCCTTGCTTTCCGACTATGCCCATCTGGCACAGCAGCGCCTGCCTGCTGCGGTGTGGCAGTATCTGGCCGAAGGGAGTTGCAGCGGGGGCTTTGGCGCAATGCCCCTGATGCCGCGACCACTGGCCGATGTACGCGGTGGCCACACCCGGCTGCAATTGTTTGGCCAGCCATTGGCGCACCCGGTTTTGCTCGCACCGGTTGCGTATCAGCGCCTGTTTCATCCCGAAGGGGAAATCGCCACCGCCATGGCGGCACAGGCGCAACAAGCGCCGATGGTAATCAGCTCGCTCGCCAGCCTGCCGCTGGCGGCGATTGCGCAGGCGGCCAGACCAAGCGATGGACAAGCTGGTGATGGCAGCAGGGAGGGCCATGGAGAACTTGGCAGCAGCGGGCAAGGCGCGTGGTTTCAATTGTATTGGCAAGGCGACCGCGCCCGCACCCTGCGCCTGCTGCAGCGGGCCATCGATGCCGGTTGTTCGGTGATCGTCTTCACCGTCGATGCCCCCATCAAGCAGGCCAGTCTGCAACTGCCCGCCGGGATCAGCGCCGTTAATCTGGAAGCGCCCTTGCCACTGGTCAGCGCTGGCAGCAAGGTGTTTGATGGCTGGATGCAGCAAGCACCGCTATGGCAAGATGTAGCCTGGCTGCGCCAGCAAACCCGCTTGCCGCTTTTGCTCAAAGGCATTCTGCATCCCGATGACGCAGCCCGCGCCCGGGCTGAAGGCATCGATGGCATTATCGTCTCGGACCATGGTGGCCGGGTTTTGCCCGGTTCGGTTTCTGGCCTACAAGCCTTGCCACAGATTTGCGCCCGTCTCGATGGCAGCATGCCGGTTTTGTTCGATAGTGGCATCCGCAGCGGCTTTGATACCTTTATCGCACTGGCCCTCGGCGCTTCTGCGGTGCTGGTGGGACGCCCCTATATCTGGGGCCTGGCCGCAAACGGGGCCATGGGGGTGGCGCAAGTGATCCGCGTGCTGCTGGATGAGCTGGAAATGTGCATGGCGCTGACCGGTTGTGCCAGCGTGGCGCAGATCGGGCGTGCCAATCTGGCGCTGGCCAGATAGCGCAAGCCAGTGCCAGTTCGGGCCAGCCGGAAAATTTGTACTGCTCGCCTGATTGGTGCTTATCCTGTAATCAAGCCGAATTAAATCGATACCTCAAGCCGCCTGCGCCAGGCCGGGACGACCTTGCCGGTGGTACAAAAACGCCAGCACAGCGGCGCGGCAAGCCAGGTAATGCGCATCCTGCGCCAGCGCCACCCGGTCGCGCGGGCGCGCCAGTTGCACCGGCAAAATTTCGCCAATACTGGCTTGCGGGCCATTGGTCAGCATCACAATGCGGTCGGACAAGAGCACCGCCTCGTCCACGTCATGCGTCACCATCACCACGGTGGACTGGGTTTTGCCGACAATTTTCAGCAATTCATCCTGCAGGTGGGCGCGGGTCAAGGCGTCGAGCGCGCCAAAGGGTTCATCCATCAATAACACCTTGGGCTCCATCGCCAACGCGCGCGCAATGCCGACCCGTTGCTTCATACCGCCGGAAATTTCATGCGGGCGCTTTTGCGCCGCTGGCGTCAACCCTACCAGCTCCAGTGCCGCCAGCGTGCGCGCCTTTAATTGGGCTTTGCTTTCCGTGGCAGCAAATACCCGCTCCACGCCCAAAAACACGTTTTCATAACAGCTTAACCAGGGCAACAGCGAATGGTTTTGAAATACCACCGCCCGCTCTGGGGAGGGGCCATCTATTTCACGATTGGCACACAGCAGCACGCCATTGCTGGCCTGGGTTAACCCGGCAATCAGGTTTAACAAGGTCGATTTGCCGCAACCGGAATGACCGATCAGGGTAACAAATTCGCCCTTCGCTACCGTCAGGTTAATATCCTGCAAGGCGTGAAACGGCCCCTTTTTGGTGTTGAAAATCATGTCGGTATGGCTGATATCGATGTATTTGGCATTGCTTTGGTCTGCTTGTTGCATGACATGCTCCTGCAAAAAAAGTAGATGGGTAAATCGGCTGAGGGTGCTTTGCGCTGGGATTGTCCGCATGGTGCCCGGTTATTGCTTGACCTCTTCAAACGTAAACGCCTTCGCCAGCGCCACCAGCGCTTGTTCCAGCACCAGCCCGACCACGCCGATGACGATAATCGCGATCAGGATATGCGCCACGTTCAGACTATTCCATTCATCCCAGACCCAAAAACCAATGCCCACGCCCCCGGTCAACATTTCGGCCGCCACAATCACCAGCCAGGCAGTGCCAATCGAGAGCCGCACCCCGGTCAAAATATACGGCAACACCGAAGGAAACAGAATTTTGCTGATGATTTTCCATTCCGACAGCTTCAGTACCCGCGCCACATTCATATAGTCTTGCGGCACCCGCTGCACGCCGGAGGCGGTATTGATGATCAGGGGCCAGATCGAGCAAATAAAAATCGCCCAGATCGAGGCCGGATTGGCCGCCTTAAAGACCAGCAAACCAATCGGCAACCAGGCCAGCGGCGAGACCGGTTTCAGAATACTGATAACCGGATTCGCCATGCGGAACATGAACTCAAAGCGCCCGATGATAAAACCCAGCGGAATACCGACCAGCGCGGCCAGCCCAAAACCGAGCGCCACCCGCTGCAAGGAAGCCAGCACATTCCAGCCTATGCCCTGATCATTCGGCCCCTTGCGGTAGAACGGGTCAGAAAACAGTTTGATCGCTTCTTGCAGCGTCAGCCAGGGTGTGGGGAAACCGCTGGTCTTCATGGCGATGATTTGCCACACCAGCAGCAGCACCGCAATCCCGAGCAAGGGTGGCAAGCCACGCAGCACCAGCGGCCGCAGGCGTGAAGGCGGCGGCATGGCAAGCGCAGCCGCGCGTGGTGGCAGGGGCCGTTTGCGGGTGGGCAAAGCCGCATCGGGAGCGGGCGCATCTGCGTTAGCAACGACGGCAGGCTTGCCACCCTCGCCGGATGCAACCTGGCCGGGTGCATCGTTCGCGGGTAATGTCGCGTCAAACACCACTTGTTTTAAGACTGCACTCATGATGATTCTCCAATATGCTTGAAAAACAGATCCGTTGAACTGCGCTTTGTCGGCGCATTAACCCGCACATTTGCCAGCACATTTGCCGTGCCTATGCGCGAATCTTGAACGACGCCGCATAGGCCTTAGGATTTTTGCCATCCCACACGCTGCCATCCACCAGTTTGGTACTGCGCATCGGCTCTTTCGGCAGCGACACCTTGAGCATGGCGGCAGCGTCTTTGTAGATGGCGATCTGGTTGATTTGGCTGGCAACGGCCAGATAATCCACGTCCGCCTTCAACAAGCCCCAGCGCTTGTGCTGGGTCAGGAACCACATGCCGTCGCTGAGGTACGGAAAGTTCACCGCCCCGTCGTTGAAGAACTTCATGTGGTGGGGGTCATCCCAGGTCTTGCCCAGGCCGTTCTGGTAGCGCCCGAGAATGCGCTGGTTGATGGCGTCGACCGAGGTGTTGACATACGATTTATCGGCAATGGTTTCCGCCATCTTGTTTTTATTGATCAGGGAGGCATCAATCCATTTGCTCGCCTCCAGAATCGCCGCAGTCAGCGCGCGCGCGGTATTCGGGTATTTTTTCACCCATTCGGCGCTGGTGCCGAGCACTTTTTCCGGATGGTCGCGCCAGATATCCTGTGTCGTGCTGGCGGTAATGCCGATACCATCGGCAATGGCGCGGTGGCCCCACGGTTCGCCCACACAATAGCCGTCCATATTACCCACCCGCATATTCGCCACCATTTGCGGCGGTGGCACGGTAATGGTTTTGGCGTCTTTAAACGGATCAATGCCGTAGGTCGCCAGCCAGTAATACAACCACATGGCGTGGGTGCCGGTGGGAAAGGTTTGGGCAAAGGTATATTCGCGTTTTTCGCGCTGCATCAATTTGGCCAGCGAGGCCCCATCAACCGCGCCTTTGTCGGCCAGTGCCTTCGATAGCGTAATCGCCTGGCCATTGTGGTTGATCGTCATCAGT
>JBDLSU010000617.1:0-7852 GCA_039799405.1 Pseudomonadota bacterium
TGCCAGCGGGTGTGGTCAATCTGGTGAATGGTGCGCGCGATACCGGTGTGGCGCTGGCTAACAATGCCGAGCTGGATGGCTTGCTGTTTACCGGTAGCTGCCAGACCGGGGTGAGTTTGCACCGTCAGTTTGCCGGGCAGCCAGGCAAAATGCTGGCGCTGGAAATGGGCGGCAATAATCCGCTGGTGGTGTGGGATGCCGCCAATCTGGCTGCCGCCGTTCACCATGCTATTTTCTCGGCCTTGGTCAGTGGCGGACAGCGTTGCACTTGCTCGCGCCGTTTGATCGTGCAAGACAATGCCGCAGGCGATGCCTTCGTCAAACGTCTGGTCGAAGTGGCAGGCAAATTGGTGATTGGTAAATCCGATGCCGAACCCGCACCCTTCATGGGGCCGGTGGTATCAAGCAAGGTGGCGGCACGGCTGGTTGAGGCGTATCACGATTTGATCGCCAAGGGCGGCACTTCGCTGCTGGAAATGCGCCATCTCGATACCAACACCGGCTTTGTCTCGGCCGGTATCGTTGATGTCACCAAGGCCAGCGGCATTCCGGACGAAGAATGGTTTGGCCCTTTGCTGCAAATTTTCCGCGTGAGCGATTTTGCCGAAGCCATGAAGATCGCCAACAATACCTCCTTCGGTCTGGCCGCAGCCTTGATCTCGGACGATGCCGCGCTGTGGCAGCGTTTCCTGATCGAATCGCGCGCTGGCGTGGTCAACTGGAATCGCCCCACCACTGGTGCGGCCAGCAGCGCGCCGTTTGGCGGTGTCGGCCAGTCCGGCAACCATCGCCCCAGTGCTTACTACGCGGCCGACTATTGCGCTTACCCGGTGGCATCGATTGAAAATGCGGTTCTGGAAATGCCGGCAAAATTATCGCCCGGGATGGTTTTTTAATTTCCTGATGCATACAAGAAAGTGCCTGCCTTGCATCGTAACTCCGCCAATTTTGCGGTATTTATGACACAAGGCAGCGCAACAAAAGCGCGATTTTGTCAGATTCAGGTTGCAGTCGCGGCGCAGATGCTGCACTGTTAACGGTTAAGAAATACCAGTTCAACGCCCTGGGTGTGCTTCCGGTGCCAGTAAGAGCACGCGAAAAACGGATCAAGGCCCGGGGTTTCATTCACCATAGTCGGTAGGAGGAAGTATGCAGGGTTCCAAATTGTTGGCAGCGTTGTTGGGGGTAGTGGGTTTATGTGTGGCAAGCAGCAATGCAGCGGCGCGCACCTGGGAAGAAATCAAGGCCGATGGCAAAATCGTGATCGCATCGGAAGGCGCTTATCCTCCGTTCAATTATTTTCAGGGTTCCAAACTCACCGGGTTTGAAATTGAAGTGGGCGACGCCATTGCCGCCAAAATGGGCGTCAAGGTGGAATGGAAAGCACTCGGTTTTGATGCACTGTTGACCGGCTTGCGACAAGACCGATGGGATCTGGTAATTGCATCCTTCGGTGTCACCGAAGAACGCGCCAAGGCCGTCACCTTCACCCAGCCCCACTATTGCAGCGGTGGCGTCATCGTCTCCAAAGACAATAATATCCGTACCGTTGACAGCCTGAGCGGCAAAACCGTGGCGGTGCAAACTGGCACCACCTATTTCGAAAACATCAAAAAAGTCCCCGGCATTAAAGAAGTGCGCAATCTGCCACAAGATACCGATGCCCGTGCCGCCTTGCAAAATGGCCGCGTTGACGTTTGGGTGACCGACAAATTTGTCGCCAAAGCCGCACTCGATGCCAATGCCAGCGGTGGCCTGAAAATCGGTGAACTGGTGTTTGTGGAAAAAATTGCCGCCGCCACTAAAAAAGGTAACAAATCGCTCGAAGCCGCTTATAACAAGGCGCTGGGCGAAATTCTGGCCGATGGCACCTTCAAGACCATTTCCGACAAATACTTTAAGGAAGACATTCGCTGCAAATAAGCAGCCGGACTTGTCGCACACTGGTAGCTATCCATAACAGGAGGTTGGCTTGGATTTCCTTAATTCGTATTATCCGCAGTCGTGGTCGCGCCAACGCAAAAGCGCGGTGACGATAGCACTGGCCATGGCGTTAATGGTGGCATTTCTCTGGACGCTTTCAAGCTTGCTCAGTTTTATGCCCGCCCCGATTGGCCCGGCGGCCAGCCAGTTTGCCGAAGGGGCCAAGGTAACGGTCTGGCTGACGCTGGCCTCCGGCCCCCTGGGGATTGTGATCGGCATGCTGATCGCACTGGCGAAGTTGTCGAAATTGCCGCCGCTGCGCTGGTTTGCTGACTTTTACATCTGGGTCTTGCGTGGTACGCCCTTGTTGGTGCAGGTGATGTTTGCCTACTATGCCTTTCCACCGAGCTTGCAACTGTCGGAATTCAATGCCGCCGTGATCGCGCTGGCGCTGAATGTGGGGGCCTACAATGCTGAAGCTATCCGCTCCGGTATTTTGGCCGTTCACAAAGGGCAGACTGAAGCGGCGCGCTCACTCGGATTAAGCCCCTTGCAAACCTTTTTTGATGTGGTGTTTCCCCAGGCCTTCCGGGTAGCGTTGCCGCCACTGGTAAATAATGTGGTGGCCTTGCTCAAGGATTCCTCGCTGGCCTATGTGATCGGGGTGGTGGAGTTGTCAAATATCGCCAACCGGGTACGGGCGGAATCATTTGAACCGATTCCGGTGTTCATTACCATTGCCGTGATTTATCTGATCATGACCACCATCATGACCCAGATTTCCAATGCAATCGAACGCCAGTTAGACGTGGAGCGCCATTCATGAACCAGCCAATCCAGGATAGCGCCGCAGGGAAAGCGGCAGAGCGCCAGCCGTTTATCACGGTGTCCCATATTAACAAGCATTTTGGTCAGTTCCACGTCATCAAGGACGTTTCCACCCAATTTTTTCAGGGCGAAGTGGTGGCAATTATCGGGGCTTCCGGTTCCGGTAAATCGACCTTTTTGCGCATGCTGAACCGGCTTGAAACCCATGATGACGGCAAGATCGTGATCGACGGCATCGAGCTCAACAGCAATCTCAAAAACATCGACGCAGTACGGCGCGAAGTGGGCATGGTGTTTCAAAGTTTTAACCTGTTCCCGCACCTGAGCGTGATGGATAACATTACCCTGGCCCCGCGCCGCCTGCGTAACATGACCCGGCCACAAGCCGAGGAAGTGGCGCGCGGTTTGTTGGCAAAAGTGGGGTTGGCCGAGCATGCGCATAAATATCCGCACCAGATTTCGGGCGGACAAGCGCAGCGGGTGGCGATTGCGCGGGCGCTGGCAATGAGCCCGAAGGTGATGTTGTTTGATGAGCCGACCAGTGCGCTGGACCCGGAAATGATCAAGGAAGTACTCGATGTAATGAAAGACCTGGCCCGTTCCGGGATGACGATGCTGGTGGTAACGCACGAAATGGGCTTTGCCCGCGACGTTGCCGACCGCGTGATCTTCTTTGAAAAGGGTCAAATTTTAACCGAAGCCGCACCCAGGGCATTTTTTGAAGATGCGGGTAATGAGCGGATTCGGGCATTTCTTGGACAAATTCAACAATAATCGGAGAAAGACTTATGTACGTAATGACACGTAATTTTAAATTGACCGCCCTGGCCCTGATGTTAAGCGCCGTGATGTCGCCGGGCTATGCCCAGTCGGCCAAAGACTTTAAAGAAATGCGCGCTGAAATGAAGCGCATGCGCGAAGAACTGGAAGCGCTGAAAGCGGCACGCGCGCAGGACGCCAAAGCCATCGAACAAGCCAAGGCCGATGCGGCCAAGGCGCAAGCCGACAAGGCCGAGATGATGGCCAAGCACAAGGGTGATGATGGCATGAAGATGCACGCCAAACACACTGAACTGGTGGAGCGCATCGAGCAGGTCGAATTGCGTGCCAAGGATGCGGTGGTGTTGGGGGATATTGGCAATTCCTTCCGTCTGCCTAATTCCGAAACCTCGATGCGTCTGTATGGTTTTGCCGAACTGAACCTGGTGCATGAATTTAAAGGCGATAACGCCAGTTGCGATTATTCCACCTGCTTGTTCTATGCGCCGCTGCAAAATTCCGATCTGGCCCATCGCAGCAATGGCACTTACCTGCATGCCCGCAGTACCCGCCTGGGTTTTGAAATGAGCACGCCGTCCAAATATGGTTCGATTGGTATCAAAATTGAAGGCGACTTCAATAACGATCCGCGTACCGGCAATGCTGCGGTCAATGGCGACTATAAAAACATCTACACCCAGCAAGCCACCAACAGCTATAACTTCCGCCTGCGTCAGGCCTATGGTCAGTTTGGCGGTTTGTTGATCGGTCAAACCTGGTCTACTTTCTTTGATGTGGATAACGCCCCGGAATCGGTTGACTTCAATGGTGCGATTGGTTCTACCTTCATTCGCCAGCCGATGATTCGTTATGCCTACCCGACCAAGGATCATGGCACCTTCACCGGCGCGATTGAAAACCCGGTCAGCTATGTGTATGACAATAGCGGCAGCGGCGTGCCGACCAAGGCTGGCTTTTCGCGCGTACCGGATTTTGTTGGCCGCTGGGACAAATCTTTCCCATGGGGCGCACTCAGTCTGCGCGGCGTGGTGCATCAGTTGCTGATCAAGGATAATGCGGCCAATCTGTCGGCGTCTACCTATGGCTATGGCCTGGGTGCCAGCGGTATCTTTAAAGCCTCCGGTGACGATTTGATCAACTGGGCCGTGACCACCGGTACTGGCGTGGGCCGCTACTTCAATTATGTTGAAGGTGCGGTGTATGATCCGGTGCGCAACAGCATCCTGAAAGAACGCGTCAGCGGTCTGGTGCTGGGTTATCAGCACAAGTTTTCGCCAACCCTGCGCTTTGATTCCTCGCTCGGCTATCAATACAGCTCGAATAACGATTTCACCCGCTATGCGCTCGATCCGGCCAACAAGCTCGATTCTGCCGCGCTGGGTCAGTATGCGCTGAACCGTTCGGTGACCCAGGTGCATCTGGGCTTTATCTGGAATCCGGTACAAAATGTCGATCTCGGCTACGAATGGATTTTTGGCCGTCGTAAAACCCTCAATGGAGAACGTGGTGATGCCAATCGCCTCAACTTCTCTGCCAAATACAACTTCAACTAGTTTGTAATGAACGCGTAGCGGCACGCCCACACAATGGGCGTGTTGTTGCGTGGTAGTAGCATATTTTTAAAGAATGGAGAAACAAGATGGAACAACAAGTGCAAGACTTGCGCGCAAAAACGCTGGAACTGGTGCTGGCGGGTGCAGGTGCTGCGGTCAGTGATCAGCAACCCGAAGTCGCCAGCCTGATTCGTAGCTGGCTCGATTCGCTGGACGAAGATGATTTGACCGAAATCACACCCGAGCATTTGGCCGCCGTATTGTGGGATGGCTTTGCGCAAGCGTCCAAACGCAGTGGCGAAGGTTGCCAGGTCGCCAGCCTGGCGTATCCGGATGGTCATGGCGGCATGGCAACGGCCTTGTTGATCCTGAATGAAGATATGCCGTATCTGGTCGATTCGCTGGTGATGGCGTTCCGCAAACGTAAAGTGGCACTCAAGGCGGTGTTGAATGCGGTGCTGGCTGTGCAGCGTACTGACGGTGTGGTGCGCCACGCCGACAAGGCCGCCAGCAAGAGCGGCCCGCTGGAATCGTTCGTATTGTGCTTGCTGAGTAATGAACTGGCGGGCGCGGAGCTGAACGAGCTGATCAATAATTTATGCATGGTGGCAGGCGATGCCGCCGTGGTGCGGCGTGATTCGGTAATGTTGGCCGACAAGCTGACCAATGTTGGCTACGCTGCCAGTGCGCGCGGTGCCGAAGGCCAGGAAGTGGCGGCGTTTATGGAATGGGCCAAGTCGGAAGGGTTTGAGACCTTTGGCTATGGCTATTACCGCGTGATACCTGGCGCACGTGAGCTGGAGCGCGACATGCCCAGCCGCCTCGGTGTATTGCGGGATACCAACCACCCGGTGTATGGCACTTGTCTGGCCAATATTCCCGGTGATTATGAAACCCTGTCGGCCCGCGCCGAAATTTTGTCGGTGGTGAAAGCCGACGTGCAAGGCACACTGCATCGCGACCAGCGCCTGGACTTTATCGGCGTGCGCGATACCGATGCCAATGGCACCATTTTGGGCGAACACTGCTTCGTCGGTCTGTTCACCCGCGCCGCCACCTCCAACCCGGCGATCCGCTTGCCGGTGGCGCGTCAGCGCGTAGCACAAGTATTGCAACTGGCCGGGGTGCGGCCGGAAGGCTTCCGCGCCGAGAAATTCCAGGAAGTGCTGGATTCCTTGCCGCGTACCGAATTGATGGAAGGCGATGCCAAATGGCTGGCCGAAGTCTGCAGCTCGGTGGTGTCGTTGTACAAACAACCGCGCATGAAGGTATTTGCCCGCCGCGACGTGTATAACCGCCACTTGAACGTGCTAGTGTATTTGCCGCGTGAGCGTTTTTCTGCCGATCTGGTTGACGCCATGTCGCACACCCTGCGCATGAGCTCGGGCGCGAGTGAAGTGCGCTCGCAAACCCTGGTAGCCGATGGCCCGCTGGCGCGTTTGTATTTGATCGCCAATGCAGCGCGTTATCCGCTGGATTTGCAACACGATATTCAAAACCCGCTGTTCACCGTGCTGGATGGCTGGCAAAGTGGCTTCGAGCGTCTGTCGCGCGCGGTGGCGGATCGTGATTTGTTAGCCAAATTGCACAAGCTGGCCGCTGATTTGCCCGCCGAATACACCGCCACCAATTCGCCTGCGGTTGCGCTGCGCGATTTGCAAATGGTGGTGACCAAGGCCAAAGGCCAGGGCGTGACCGTGCGCACCGAAGTGGAAATCGATAGCGGCCTGGGTGAAGTGGCAACCATACGTCTGTACTCGGTGGAACGGGTGCCGCCGCTGTCGCGCATCCTGCCCGCTTTGCACAATGCGGGCGTTTCGATTGACCGCGAAAAATCGTATTCCCTGACCGCACTCGATGGCACCCCGTGCTTTATCACCTGCTTGCAAATCGACCCGGTAGCAGCCACCCGTTTCGGCCAGCCGGAAGTAGCAGCAGTGGCCGAAGATTTGTTCACCCGCCTGTTCAACGATCAAGCCGAAGATGGCCGCTTGAATGGTCTGGTGCTGGAAGCTGGTTTGGCCGCGCGTGAAGTGCAACTGGTGCGTGCTTATATTGCTTACTGGCGTCAGACCGGTAGCCGCTTCTCGATCCGCTATATTGCTGACTGCTTGCGTAATCAACCTGGCTTTGTCAAACAACTGGTGCAAGCCTTTGTGCAGCGTTTTAACCCGGCCCTGAGCCAGGATGAACGCAATGCTGCGACTAGCGCGATGCAGTCGATTCGCGACCGTTTGTCCGAAGTCAACCACGCCGATACCGAAGTGGTGTTGGGCGGGATTGCCGATCTGATGCTGGCGACCTTGCGTACCTCGTACTTCCAGAATCAACACGAAACCATCATCTTCAAATTCGACAGCAGCGCCTTGCCATGGCTGCCGGAACCACGCCCGTATCGCGAAATCTTCGTATTCTCGCGTCGCTTTGAAGGCGTGCATTTGCGCGGTGGCCCGGTGGCGCGCGGTGGTTTGCGCTGGTCCGACCGGATGGAAGATTACCGTACCGAAGTGCTGGGCTTGGTCAAGGCGCAGATGGTGAAAAATGCGGTGATTGTACCTGCTGGTGCCAAGGGTGGTTTCGTTTGCAAAATGATGCCAAAAGATGCGCCGCGTGAAGTGATTGCAGCGGAAGGCGAAGCCGTGTACCGCCTGTTTATCGCTGGCTTGCTGGACGTGACCGACAACCGCGACCAGGGCGCGATTGTGGCACCGCAAAATACCGTGTGCTACGACGGCAGCGACCCGTATCTGGTGGTGGCGGCGGACAAG
>JBDLSU010000618.1:0-5661 GCA_039799405.1 Pseudomonadota bacterium
CTCGCCGCTGCGCCCGTACCGCATTGGAACTGACCAGCCAAGTGCGCCGCCGTGCTGCACTGCTGTGCGCACAGGGATTTGATATGGATTTGCGGGTTGGTATCCACACAGGTATGGTACGCATCTTGCCCGGTCAGTTACCCACCGGACTAACTCCAAATACGGCAATGCAACTGGCTCAGCAAGCTCAATCGGGCGAGGTATTGGCGAGCGCCACCTCACGTAAAATTTTGGCGCAATATGTGGAATTCAGTGACGCTGGCAAACATATTCAAACTAATGATGGCGAATCCTTGCCGTATTTTGCCATACAAGGCGAATTCAAGGCCGAAACCCTATTCCTGATGCGTCGTGGAAAGATGTCGCAGGGCATGGTCGGCCGCGAGGAAGAATTTGTTCAACTTCAAAAAACGTGGCAGCAAGTGTGCAGTGGACAAGGGTGCGCCGTACTGCTTCAGGGTGAAGCGGGCATTGGCAAATCACGCCTGTCCTATGAAATTTGCACCCATGTCCGGCAGCAAGCTGCAAGTGTACTTGAAGTGCGTTGTCTGCCGGAATACCAAAACAATGCCTTGCAGCCAATATTAACCCTATTAAAAAAACATCTGTCATTGCAGGATGCGATACCTCAGGAGGCAGTGGCACGCCTGCAAACCGCATTACTACAGGCACAAGTCAAGTTAGAATGGGTATTGCCGATTCTATGTTCATGGCTAGCCTTGCCGATGCCAGAACAGTTTCCGGCGATGCAATTTTCCCCTGAGCGACAAAAAAGTTTGCTGCTGGATGCATTGCAAAGCCTGATCTTTCAGTTTGCACATGGACAACACCTGTTGTTTTTGGTCGAGGATATGCATTGGATTGATCAAACCAGCCAGGAATTGCTGGATCGGATGCTCAAAGCATTGGGCCAGCAAGCGGTGTTGCTACTGATGAGCGCGCGCCCCGGTTTCGTCAATCCGTGGCCGACGCTGGTGGAAGTAGTACAACTCGGGCGTTTGTCCGAGGCTGCCGCCGGGCAACTGGTTAACACCATGCTCGGCGGACAAGCCATTGATGCTACCGACTTGGCCCGCCTGTGTCAGCGTACCGATGGCGTACCGCTGTTTTTGGAAGAGCTGACGCGCATGCTGCTTGACAGCCAACTGCTGGTGGAGCGAAGTGGCGTCTACCAGCTTGATGCGCGCTTTGACACAAGTGACATTCCCGTTACGCTACGCGATCTGCTCAGTGCCCGCTTGGCACGCCTTGGGCCAGCCATCGACACTGCGCAGTTGGCTGCGGCCATTGGTCGGGAATTCGATTACGCGCTCCTGCTGGAAGTCGCTTTGACCGACGAGGCGACGCTACAAACCCATCTGGAACAATTGATTACTGCCGATTTGGTGCATCGCCAACGCCGGGTTACTGGCGACTCCTATATCTTCCGCCATGCACTGATCCGCGATGCGGCCTACGATACCATGCCCAAAAAGATCCGGGAGCAAACCCACTCCCGCATTGGGCGGCAAATGGCGCGTGCCGAGCCGGCTGAAATCGAACGCAATTTGGCCACCTTGGCGCAGCATTTTGCTCATGCACTGGAATTTGAGCCTGCGGTTGATTATGGCACCCGGGCGGCACAGATTTTTCTGAAACGGGCACTGACGATCGATGCGCTCAAGCAGTGTGAAATGGTGCAGCACTGGACCAGTACCTTAGGCGAGCTTGTGCGCCGCCCGGCTGAAATCAGGATTAACCGCATCTTGACCAGTGCTTACTTGTTTCGATTTGGCTTAGGTGATGAGAGGGTAAAACGACAAGCCGACCATGAACTGATTTTAATGGATGGGTGCGACAATGTTCAAATGGTATTTCCTTCAATGTGGTGGTTAGCATATTATCATCACTTGGCGGGACATCGCGAGATCGTTCGCGCATTGGTCGGGAAATTATTTGAATTGACCTCCCAGTCAGATGACAAAGGTCTGCTCGCTGCCAGCAATGTCCTGCATGGCTTTGCCCTGTGGAATGAAGGCGATTGCGTACAGGCAGAAGCGGCCCTCAGTCAAGCTGTACAAGATTATGACCCTATAGCGCATGCAGACCACTGCGAGCGCTTTGGGCGGGACACCGGGATTTTCGCCATGTCCATCCTGAGTGTCGTCAAACGATTCACGGATCTGAACGACGCGGTGGCATTTGACATGTGTGAGGCCGCAGTCGCACGGGCACGCGAGCGCAACCACATCCTCACGCTTGGCATCGCTTTGGTGTTTCAGGCGCAAATTTACCATTTTGTGGACGACCGCGACAAGGCACTGGCAGTAACGACAGAATTGCTGGCTCTGACACGCCAATACAGTGTGCCGCAATTGGAAATTTATGGCTCCATACTGTACGCTTGGGCCACCACCAACCTGAGTCTCGCGCAGAAGGTATTGGACGTTTTGTGTGGTCTGGGTGGAGCGTTGGGCGTGCCTTATTATTCTTCGCTAGTGGCAGAAATCGAGGCGCGGGCGGGTGACCATGTCGCTGCGTTCGAACGGATACAAGCTTGTCTTGCCTTGGCCACACAAGTGGGCGAAGGGTATTACAAGCCGGAATTACTGATTAAGAGTGCCGAGTATCGTGCCAAGACATCCTTTTCCGACCCCCAACAAAGCCGTAACGACTTACAACAGGCAATTGCGTTCGCCAAAACTTCAGGCATGCGCCGATGTGTGCAACGCGCAAGTGAGCGACTTGATTTTTATTCGTAGATATATAGCATACTTAATCATAAGGCGAATGGATAAACGAAATGAATAAACTTACTATGACATTAAAATGGGGATGTGTCTTGGCCATAGTCTATCTGGTGACGACAGCATTGCAAAGCCAGAATCGGCTAACCATAACCTTGATGCTGAGTTCCCTGACGATGTTTGCTATTTGCGCGGGTAGCGCATTTCACCTGATGGGCCGTCGCACGGCACTTAAATTCATCGTCATAGCCCTCTGCTTGGGTTGGTTTGCAGAAGAAATGGGGGCAACGCAAGGATGGTTTTTTGGCAAGTACCATTACAGTGACTTACTTGGAAGGAAATTGGGTCATGTGCCAATCATTATTCCTATGATGTGGTTCGCCTATTGCTACATTGGCTATGTCATGGCCAATCTCATCGTCTGGCAGGATCCTGTGGCAAGTTCAACCAAGATAGGCAGGATCGCATTTATGGCCTTTCTTGCTGCTGGTATCGTCACTGCCTTTGACTTGGGTGCTGATCCTTACTTTGTTTATGAGCTTAAAGCATGGATTATGCAAATAAAAAACGGCGACTGGTTTGGGGAACCAGCACAAGGCTTTTTAGGTTGGATGGTAGTGGCGTTTTCCATTATTTTTAGTTTTAAAATGGCAACACGTAGTGAAGCGTTACCAAGCACTCGCGATTTCAGTAAATTGCCCATACTATTGCCATTGTTGATTTATGCTTGCATGATGATTTTCCAAATAGTCTTTTTTTCCAAATCACCAACTCTCATAGTGCGCACAGTTGAAATTCCTTATATTGCCATGTTTGCAATGGGCATCCCCTTAGTTTGCGCCCTCGCCGGATGGTATCGCTGGAAGCCTGTTGCTGGCAGCAGCAATATCCCAAGCCCAGTATCGGATGCGAAAATTGAATATTCGCGGTTCCAAACCGATCCACTGGCCGATGCAACCATTGCCTCGATAGTCGGCCCTTGGGCGTCACCTATCACCCCCGAAAGTCAAGCGATCCAACTGACGCGGATTGGTTTGGTCAATCAGGAGTTCTGGCATTGGGAAACCAATAAGCAAGTGCAATCCTGGCAGCCACACAACCCAGATTTGCCGCATGACATTCGCTTGGCGTTGGAATCCTATCTTACGGCCGGACATGTATTGCCAGATTGGGCTGATCAAGAAAAGATAAAGCGGGCAGAAGCCATTTTCTTTGACCATGGCATTTTGTCCTGTACGATCCTCTATTGCGCCAGCTTACCTGAGTGCTATGTCCTATCCAACTCCGCTGAGGCACTTCAGGCCACTGCGCAACTGGTAAACAATACGGAGCACAGGATACGTACTACTGCCGCCATGCTTTTCCCGGTTATGCTAAAAGGCGGCATGTTAACCGAAGACGGCAGTGGCGTAGCACAGATACTGAAAGTTCGGCTAATCCATGCCATTGTGCGCAATATGATTTTACATGGTAGTCCCGAGGAAGCGATGCGGCTGTTAAGTGATCAACATCATAGCAAAGGAGCGGGCATACTTCCGCCATTACCGCTGCAAAGCACTGACGGAATTTATCAAGCACTCGCTGCCAATGGTTGGAAAATTGTGGAATATGGATTGCCCAGCAATCAGGAACAACTTGCCTATACTCTCCTTACATTTAGCTATGTTTTTTTGCGCAGCATGCGTACACTAGGAATAGGTTTGTCATCGGCAGATGAAGAAGCCTACCTACATATATGGAATGTTGTTGGTCATGTGCTTGGCATCCGGCGTGAATTTATGGTGGACACGATGCCCGAGGCAGCAGCCTTGTTCACCCAAATTCAAGAACACAGTCGCACCCAGTTAGTTACCCCAGATCCACGCCCAAGTTTAGGCCAAGCCTTGATGAATGCGATGCGTGCATCGATTCCATTTGGTTTGTTCCAGTCTGCTCCCGTGTTATTGACACGCCATTTGTGCGGACCAAGCAATTCCAACGATATCGGAGTTTATAACACGTTCTCTTGGCCCACAAATTTCCTGTACAAACTTTCCATTTTAATCCTTGAAACGATCAATAGTGGCGTCCGTTTCCTATTGCCGCATTTTTCTATCTCGCGTCTCCTTATTCGGATATTGGGATACCATTTCATTAGAAAAATTGTGCTTGACCAAACCAAGCCACTGAGGTTGCCAACTCACCTGATTAATAGCATGAACACTACGATAGGCGACTGGAGTAATGATCCGAAAGCACCCGGTTGGGTGAATGCAATTGAGGATCACTTCACCACCACTGGCAATTGGACTGAGTCAAGAAAATAATGATGGTCAGACCAAGAGTGTGACCGCTGGATCGGAGTTGGGGCAAAGGTGCCCCCATTCTTTCCACATAGCTAAATGCCCCCCCGAGTTCGACAGTTGAGAGCGTAAGTTATTGATTTTAAAGGATTTAAATTTTGTAATGGCATGTTTTGACATAAAAATTCCTATTTAAAATCAATGGGTTACAAACATCTGTCGAACCCGGGTGAACCCTGCCCTCATGGTGTTGATGCTTAAGCCGATACACGATACAGCCAATGCACGAGATTAGGCAAAGTGCTTATGACATTAAATTAATTATAATTATTTAGACTAAATTTAGCAATTCAATTAAATCATTACAATGATGATGTTGAGGCGAAAAGATCGTCACGAACGCCTTCCCGGAATAAGATAATCGCAATCGCCCCCAATAAGCCATGGCGAGTAACAATGTTAAGTGCCAACCACCTCATTTAGAAAAGCAATCTGCTTCTGGCCGTTACACATCTGAATACGCATGTCGGCAATTGTCCGGCCGTAGCTCAATTAAGCGGTGCACTGCGCGCGAAAAACCCGTTCGACTTCCCGACCGCCACCGCATTGCTTCGCTTGATGCTCGTCGAACTGGGGTCACCAAGCATAACGCC
>JBDLSU010000619.1:0-3253 GCA_039799405.1 Pseudomonadota bacterium
CTCGCAGGACGATGGGAGAGGTTCTGCTATCGACCATGATGCTGCGGGGATTGCGCAAAAGCCCGCTGGCCGACATCAGATGGGACGCTGTGGTCTGGTATTCGCCGACCATCTTTCTAGGTCAACTGGTGGGGGCCTTGAAAAAAGCCAGCGGGGCACGGGCCTATCTCATCTTACGTGATGTTTTCCCTGAGTGGGCGGTGGACATGGGCCTTCTAAAAATGGGGCCGATTTATTACTTTTTTAAGTATTTTGAACGTCTACAGTATTCAGTCGCTGATGTGATCGGAGTCCAGTCGCACTCGAATATGGAATATCTCTCTGCTTGGGTAAAAAAACCAGGGCGTCGGTTGGAAGTATTGCAGAATTGGCTGGCACCGGCGACCAATGTGGGGTGCTCAATCGCTGTCGAAAAAACTTCGCTGGCTGGGCGGAATATTATTGCCTATGCGGGCAATATGGGCGTGGCGCAGGGCATGGACATGGTCATCGGTTTGGCCCAGAGGATGCGGGAGCGTCGAGACCTCGGATTTTTGTTTGTCGGTCGTGGCAGCGATGTGCTGCGGTTGAAGGCTGCGGTGGCAGAACTGAAACTGGACAACGTGGCCTTCCATGACGAGATTGAACCTCGGGAGGTGCCAGGTTTGCTGGCGCAGGCGCATGTCGGACTGGTTATGCTGGACCCCCGGCACAAGACCCACAATGTGCCCGGCAAGTTCATTACGTACATGCAGGCCGGTGTGCCGGTGTTGGCACGCATCAATGACGGCAACGACCTAGCGTCCCTGATTGCCGAAGAACGGGTGGGACAGGTTTATGTAGGCGAATCGGTCGAGGCGTTCTATGAGGCTGCGATTGCTGTGTGTGATGCGCCTGACAAGGCTGCTATGTCAAACCGCGCTAGGCAGTTAGCAGATCGTTTTTATTCTTCTCGCGCCGCAGTTCAGCAAATTGTTGCTAGTTTGAATTAAATTGATGTGGATGAGATTGACTTGGCACTGATAAAATCAGTGCAGTCAATTTCATGTGTAATAGTTTTAACCCCGGTCATTTCAAGAGGAAGCTATGAAAGAGCAGTTGGTTGTTTTGATTGAGAAGAAGTTGAATCAACAAAAAGAAAAACTAAAAGATGAGTTCCAAGAATCTAACGATAAAGTGGGCGTGCGCTATTGCGTAGTCGATGATTTGCTTCCTAATGAATTGGCGACAAGGATTAATCAGGATTTTCCAAATCTTGAACAGATGAGACTAATGGAAAGTTTCCGCGAAAAAAAATATACTACCAAAAATTTTGAAAAATTGAATCCAATGATGGCAGATATTACATTTGCCATACAAGACCCGAGAATCATTGCTATTGTCGAGTACATCACCGGTATCAAGAATCAAATACCTGATCCCAGCTTGTACGCAGGGGGATTGAGTGCCATGACAAAAGGGCACTTCCTCGGCCCGCACATCGATAATTCTCACGAAGCTTCACGCCGTTATTACAGGACACTTAATCTGCTGTACTACGCAACCCCAGACTGGCGCATTGAAAATGGCGGTAATCTCGAACTCTGGGATGAAAAAGTACGCAAGAACGTGACGATTGTCAGCAAATTTAATCGAATGGCTATCATGGAAACAACCCCGACTGCATGGCACTCAGTCAGCGAAGTCACGGTTGATACCGTCCGGTCTTGTGTCTCGAATTATTATTTTTCTGAACAATCGCCCACAAACAAGAAATATTTTAACGTAACTTCATTTAGTGCTCGTCCTGAGCAACCTATTAGGCGAATCGTTTCACGTATCGACAACAATCTACGTCAACTTCTACGGGCAGTGAAACCCGGTGGACTGGGAAAGCAAGACGTCTACATAGGGCCAAAAAAATGATGCCGAGGTGGACTAGCGATCATCGCATCTTGCTCTACGCACCCAATGTACATACAGGCGGTGGGTTTGTTTTGTTACAGGATTTTTTGGATGCTTGGCCGACAGACAAGCCACTGGTTGCTTGGCTTGACGCACGAGCCAAGGATCGCGTTGTCCTGCCGCAAGGCAATACCAAAATCGAATGGATCGATGCTACGCTAGCATCACGTGCCCATGCAGAATTTTCTCTCCGCGCCACAGGACAGGAGAAAGACGCTATTCTATGCTTCCACGGACTCCCTCCGGTACTTAAAAACAAGGCAAGAATATTAATATATCAGCAAAACAAAAACTACTTAGGCATCATTCCGCTAAGCCAATTCCCTCAGCGCACACGCTATCGCCTGCGTTTTGAGCAAATGGTTTGTAAGATTTTGCGCCACCGTGTGGATTCCTATATCGTTCAAACGCCTTCGATGGAGCGAGCGGTTCGGAACTGGTATGGGGGGGGGGGGACGGATGTAGTCATCTTTCCATTCGCACCTCCCATTATAAAAAATACAAATATTGAAAAGAAATGGGATTTTGTATACATTGCTGACGGTGAAGCACACAAAAATCATCGCACATTGATTGATGCATGGATAATTTTGGCAAAGGCCGGATTGAGGCCATCGTTGATGCTGACCCTATCAGATCGGGACTACAGCCTGCGTCAATGGGTGGAAGAAAAATCTGCTGCACATGGATTAAACATAAAAAATTTGGGACAACTGCCTCACGTCGAAATCATGACAGTCTATCACCAAGCGGCAGCTTTAATATTTCCATCTAAGAATGAATAGCTTGGGCTGCCTCTGATTGAAGCTCACGCCCTCAATCTGCCAATTATCGCTAGTGAATTGGACTTCGTGCGCGACGTTTGCGACCCTGCCCAGACTTTTGATCCAGAGTCATCAGTTTCAATATCCCGTGCGGTGCAACGTTTTTTTGGTGGTGCTGATTCTGCGCTGAAACCTAAAACTGCCAAGCAATTCGTTGATTTTTTAATGCCTGCAAATTGACATGAATTTGTCTTTATTTTAAATTACATGGAAGGCTTTGTCTTGACTAGAGTGTTAATTGATTTGAGTAGTGCGCTGCTGCTGGGTTACAGCATATAATCAAGTATTTTAGTGAGTCAGCCAGCATGCTTTCTAATGTCACCTTGGCCGTCATAGGTGTTGGCTACGTCGGCCTTCCGCTCGTCATCGAGTTCGGCAAGCACTTCAAAACGATCGGCTTTGATGTCTCGCGTGAGAAGATCGAGAAATGCCGCTCAGGCCAAGATCCATCCCACGAGATCTCAGACGCTGACATGGCGCTGGCGATTCATGCCGAATACAGCTTC
>JBDLSU010000620.1:0-3636 GCA_039799405.1 Pseudomonadota bacterium
CCGCTCCGGGTCAGCAAACAAAACCGAAATGGTATGTGGGGTCACTTCGGAATTCAAGGCCTTGGTTGGCAACTGATGGGTTGATACCAGCGTGCCTTGCTCGGCAATCGCTTGCTGGAACGATTCCACCAGGCTGCTGCCGCGCCCCGGCTGGGCATTCAAAAACCGGGTTTCGCTAACCTGGTTCAGCATCCAGGCATTTTTGCCTTGAAAGCGCGCGCTTTTGGCTTGCACCAGGGTCTGCAGGCGAAATTGCAAATCAAATTCATAGATTTTGATATCGTGCAAACTGCCATCGCTGCGGTTTTCCTGCACATTCAAAAAGCGCGTGCCTTGCGCTTCGCCCTTGTCGTTTTTAATCACGTCCTTGGTCCACAAGCCGGAGCGAAACAGGTTGGGCACCGCCCGATCCTGGGTTTCCAGCTTGATTCTTTCTGCCATGCGGGTACTGAGCGGAGCCAGCAATTCGCCAAACACAAAAGTCAACAAGGTCAGGCCCAGGCCGATTTTGATCAGCATCGTCACTGCCAGCCAGGTTGACAGACCAGAAACCCGCATAATGGTAAATTCCGAGCGTGCCGCCAACATTGCCAGCGCGTAGATGGTACCAATCAGCGCTGCCACCGGTACCAGCTCATATACCCGGCCCGGCAAGCCCAGCGCCACATAGAGCATTGCATGTTGCAAGCGATACGTACCGCGCCCGACCTGTTGCACTTCCCCCGTCAAATCGACAAAAGCAAACAGCGCCAAAAAAGCCAGCAGCACAAACAATACTGCCTGCAAAATCTCAATCATCAGATATTTTTGCAAAACCCTCATTGCGCACGCCCCTTGCCTGCGTGCCAGCCGCGCTTGAGGCTGGACATCAACACCAGCGGATGGTAACGGCTATTCACGTTCAAACGCCAGGCAAACAAGCCCAAGGTGAGCAAAGCCACCGCCAAATGTACCGGCCACCAGGCATGGAGCAGGGAAATACGGTTTTGCGCCACCGCCGCCTGAAACACGCTGACCATGCTGCTGTAGGTGCTGTACAACAGCAGCGCAATAATCAGGCCGGTCGAGCGCCCGGCGCGCGGATTGACAAAGCCAAGCGGAATCGCCAGCAACAGCAGCAACATGCACATCAGGGGCAAGGCCAGCCGCCACATCAATTCGCCCCGGTTGGCCGGTTTCATATCGGCCAGCAGAGCACCGGTGGTGAGCGATTTGGCCGACGTATCGTCGGTCAGATCCTGCATTTTGCTGGCGATCAAAACGCTGTAGCGCTCAAACTCCATCATCTGAAAATCCGCATGATTGGGCAAGCCTTCATAGCGCCGCCCCTGGTGCATCAGCAAAAACTTGTTACCCTTGGCATCGGTTTCAATTTCGCCCTCACGCGCCACCACCACACTGGTGCGCCCATCTTCAGAAACCGTATTGACGAAGATATTTTTTACCCGCGTTACATCGGTTGACAAGCCTTCGACAAAAAAGATCCGATTCGAGCCGCTCGATTCCTGAAACTTGCCGGGCGTCACCCGGGCCAGGTCTTCGCGTTTTTCAAAGCGTTGCTGGAACAGGCTGCTTTGTTGATTGGCCCATGGTGTGACCCAAAAACTGAGCGCCATGGTCAACAGCACCAGCGGCAGACCAAAGCGTAGTACCGGCCCGATCCATTGGGTCAAACTGAGGCCGGAAGCAAACCAGACCACCATTTCAGAATCCTGATAGCTGCGCGTCACCACCATCAATACCGCGATAAAGCCGGTCAAAATCAGCAGTGTCGGCAAAAAATTGAGCGCGGTGAAACCGAGCAAGGCCAGCACGTCGGCCGAGGCAACTTTGCCACCCGCAGCACGTCCCAGTATCTTGACCAGGGTCACAGTAATAACAATCGTGAACAATGCGGTAAAAACTGCACCCGCTGTTGAGACTAATTCACGTTGCAAAGCACGTTGAAAGATCATTCGGCGTTTATAATTGCGGATAATAAATAGGAGAACCCCATGGACTTTAGCATAAAATCATTCGACGCCAAAAACACAATCAACACCGCCAAGGCCGGTTGCATTGCCGTTGGCGTGTTTGAAAACAAAAAATTATCTGCCGCTGCCAAGGCGCTGGATCTGCACGATGCCATCACGGCAGCACTCAAATCGGGCGACATCAGCGGCAAAGCAGGCAGCACCTTGCTGTTGCGCGGTCTGAACGATGTGGCCGCTGAACGCGTATTACTGGTCGGCCTGGGTAGCGATGAAGCCATCAGCGACAAGGATTTTTGCTCTGCTATCGAAGCCGTTTGCAAAGTCTTTGCCACGCTCGGTGCCAGCGATGGCGTGATCGCGCTGCCGCTCGATGCGCTCAAGAACCAAGACCCGCAATGGGCGATTCATCAAATCGTGATGACTGCGCATGATCAGGCGTTCCGTTGCGATGGCCTCAAGAGCAAGAAAGATACCAGCAACAACGGCGTCAAAAAATTCAAAATCGCCATCGACGGTGCGCATGCTACGGGTGCCAAGCAACATCTGGCCAATAGCGTTGCCATCGCCCACGGCAGCAACCTGACGCGTGAACTGGGCAATTTGCCAGGCAATTACTGCACCCCGACCCATCTGGCCAATACCGCCAAAAAACTGGCGCAAGACTACAAGCTGGAAGTGGAAATTCTGGATCGCAAACAGATCGAAGCACTGAAAATGGGTAGCTTCCTGTCGGTTTCCAACGGCAGCGACGAGCCGCCAAAATTCATCGTCATCAAACACATGGGTGGCAAAGCCAAAGAAGCGCCAGTGGTATTGGTGGGTAAAGGCATTACCTTTGATTCGGGCGGTATTTCGCTCAAGCCCGGTGCCAATATGGATGAAATGAAGTACGACATGGGCGGTGCCGGTTCGGTACTGGGCACCATGCGTGCGGTGGCTGAACTGGAATTGAAGGCCAACGTGATCGGCGTGATCGCATCGTGCGAAAACATGCCCAATGGTCGCGCCACCAAACCGGGCGACATCGTTACCTCGATGGCGGGCCTGACCATTGAAGTGCTCAATACCGATGCCGAAGGCCGCCTGATTTTGTGCGACGCCCTCACCTATGTCGAACGCTTCAACCCGGCCGTGGTGATCGACATCGCCACCCTGACCGGTGCTTGCGTGGTCGCTTTGGGAAGCCACAACTCCGGTCTGTTCACCCGCCACGACGAAGCGCATGACCAATTGGCCAATGCCTTGCTGGCTGCGGGTAAAGCCACCAATGACACCGCCTGGCGCATGCCGGTTGAAGAGGCTTACCACGATCAATTGAAATCCAATTTCGCTGATCTGGCCAATATTGGCACACCCGGCGGCGGTTCGGTTGTTGCTGCAGCCTTCCTGGAACGGTTTACCCGCAAATACACCTGGGCTCACCTGGATATCGCAGGCACCTCGTGGAAATCCGGTTCTGCCAAGAGCGCAAGCGGCCGTCCGGTTCCGCTGTTGGCACGTTTCCTGATTGATCGGGTCAAATAAGCACTTCGGCTAAACAGCACTCAGGCTTTGCAATAAGCCAATTACACCGCCAGCTTCTAAAGTGGCGGTGTTTTCATTTGGTGCCAGACACACTTGCCGGCTGTCGGCAAAATAAAAAATTTCCACCTGGAATGTGATG
>JBDLSU010000621.1:0-3253 GCA_039799405.1 Pseudomonadota bacterium
CTGTCAAAGTTTTGATTTGCAATAGCGTCACGTTTCATCATTATCTTCTTTCAAAAACAAAAAACCCGACCAGGCATAAGCGGGTCGGGTTGTCAGTCCGCTTTAGCCGTTTTTAGCTTCCCGTAAAGGTTGCTGCGCCCGCAAGCTGTGTTTCAAATCGGCGCTCATCTATCATTATACGGCAAACTGTGGCTTTGTGCTGCGTGGGTGGAAACGGACTTGGGGGCAATGCGCTTAAAATGTTTGGCTGCGGGCGGGGGGGCACGAACTTCAGATTGGTGCGTGTTGAGGTGTCCTGACTTTTTAGACATTTGTTTCTCTTCGCCTGGGTTAGTTGACTTGACCAGCCATAACCAGCATGGCACACTGGCTGTTACATTCATTGCCTTGGAGCCGGCCATGGGATATCAATCATAATTTCATGTTTTATATTTTATATTTTATATTTTAATAATATCAAATCATACTGCTCAACGCGGTAGAAACAATAACACTGATGTGGTTGGGCCTGATAGTTTCTATGATTGAAGCCACAGTTGTAATCGATGGGACGGTATGTGTTTGTATTTGCAGAAGATGTGAAGAGGTGAAAATAAAATGGCGACTAGTACTGATCACAAATGGGATAAAATTCCGGTTAACAAGGGAACAGTTGACAAACAAATTGTAGAACTCGAAGAATTCAGCGTGGCCATTAATGACGAGATTGAGTATTCGGATGATGTCAGGCGGGCCTTGTATCTTGAATGGCGAGATAGCGGCACCACAAATGGACGAACTCTGACGTTGGGTATATACGCCAGGTGGTTAATTGCTGCACGGCTACTACTACAAAAGAGTGGCCCAGATACAGACCTTAGCAAATTACTTGACAAGAATAACGCGACCGTAAGGCAACTCTTCTCAGAAGTTTCTGAAAATCGAAGAATTCGCGATGCAAATCGATACAACCCCAAAGCTTATAGACCAAAGGGAGATAAGCTCGCTGACGTGTTAGAAGCTATCATTGCTAAATTAAACGATTATTTTGGCGAGAACCATGGCAGAGAAAAAATCACAGTAGATAAATTTTTTTCGGTCTTGGTTGCCATTTCAACATTATCTTCGGTTGTAGGCCATGGCCCTGTTCAATCCTTCGAGCACTGGCTCGAAACTGGCAAACGCCAAGCAGTACCGGATCCGGCAACCATTCCACGTCGGAGTGAATCAGGCTATACCGTTAGTTCACAACTACAACACATCGTTGCGACCATTGTCAACCCACCCAGAGAGTCTGCTGCACATAAAATAATCGTCAATGCAACGTGTGAACAGGGAGCGAGTAGCCTTATTAACTTCGCAGCTGATTTGAACGACGCTTTGCTTGGGCAGCGTTCTGCCATATGGATAAATTTGGCAAGTGGTGCATCACGACGAGATGTACTCAAGAGCTTATACAACCAATGTCAAATCGATTTTTCACCTGCAGCATTTGATGCCCGCCCCATCGACTTGGCCCTTGATCTAAAGCCAATTCGTGATTACCTCACTGGCGAACCAGTGGTTGTTGCTTTTATGAATTGGGACAATGTTGGCGGCACGTTTGTAGCGCTGCATGATTACTTGTGCAATACGCATTGGGGCGAATTGATTCGGATTTTGGCTCAGCCAGTGTATGAAAAATTGCTATTACTTGGTAGCCCCGTTGACCCCAAATACCGGATCGTAGTACTCTCCTCGCAAAAAGTGAGTGATATTGAACCTTGGGTAAGCTGGCGAGGAAACATAGATATTGATGACAACCTGCCTAATAAGGCATTGGATTCAAAATTAACTGCACTTCAGCCTGACAAGGTACAATGGTATCGCCAGAATGGGGAATATTTGGGCGAGCCGGATGCCGGGAAAATTTTTTTGATCAATGAGATACCCACGTCTACACTCGAAGTACTCGGACAAGAATGGCGTAAATTGGCAAGTCTCAAACCCCAACAAAAGCAAGTCAAACTGGCTCTCATGAAAAAATGGCTGGCAAATTCACGCCAGACCCATTATGACTTATGTTTTTTGAAATTTGCGGCGGTCAGCATTAATGGCATGAGGCGTTCAACCATGTACCGTTGTGTAAAACAGTTAGGCATTGTGGGTGGTGATGAATTCCGCATACGCACAAAAGATGACATCATGGCCATCATGGGAAATTTCCTGGATCGCTTTCGTGGTTTGATCGAAGAAGTGGATGATGAGGATGTTGAGGGGTTGCCCACGCACTGTCGTGCAGTCGATTTGGATGAACCGCCAAGGTCAACTCCTTTTATTGGAGAAAACGATGTTTTGAAAAAATCCATACGGTTTCGAACAAGGGAATGGTGTAGCCTTTTTACCCAAGCTTGGCATGGGCCAAAACCAAATTGGCATGGGTCAGATCCAAAGACAACCTCCGAGTTGAAGAATGGCGGCAGTTGGCCATTGATCAATTTCGTATTGGCAGAAGAATGCATGCGGCAAGCAACTGCACAAATGCATCATTTGGAAGCGGGTGCCATGGATAATGCCTACACCACACGCCGCTTGGTACAAGCGATTTTTCATGGTTTAATGAGTGTGGCTTGCACGGTTACGGTCAATTTTCCTGAGAAATTTATTAAGTATGGGCTAACAGCACTTTCTTTGCCCACCGAGCCAGGAAAGCGGTTTCGCTACTTATATACCTTTCTGTACCGACATTGTGTTGAAGAGGATCAATGGCGACTTGGCCGGGCGTTCGGTCGCTCTGATGTTCGACTGGATTTACTGACGATGTTTGTCGCAAGGGATAAAGGCGCATTAATGATAACAGGAGTCAATGAAGCAACCGAAATTCGCCTGTTACCACAACCCTATTGTGTGGAACACCCGGCACTTCCCCTTTCTGATGCAATTATCCGTTGCGATTTGCTGGAAGCACTGGGTCGGGCCGGGCTTGATCAAGGTGGCGCACACGGTCGTAGAACCACGGAGTGGGCGCTGAGCACCCTGCCTGGTTGGCGTTTACAACCCGCTTTCGGCAAAAATGACGAGACGAGTCTGGCAACCGAATTATTCGAAATTAATGCATTACTCCCTGCAAGAGACAAGGAATATTATCACTACGCCGATAGCGCTTTGAGGCTACGACTGGACTACCTCCAATCCAGCGGGCAGCCTGAAAAGTTGGTTGATGCACAAAACCTTTGCGAAGGCCAACTTGCCCGAATCGGTTTTGACAAGCGATTTTTGAAAAGTTTGCGAGACA
>JBDLSU010000622.1:0-3675 GCA_039799405.1 Pseudomonadota bacterium
GTAATCACCTTGATGGTGGCCATCACGGTGCGCAAGTCATTGGCTGCTGGCTGGCGTTTAACAATCAGGTTGCGGCAAGCTTCATCAAGCGCCACTTCCAATTGGTTCACCGCTTCGTCAGACTTCATTACCGCTTCGGCCCGTTCTTCATTGGCAACCCGCAAGCATGAGACAGCATCCAGAAAATGGGTTTCTACCAAACCACCCATCAACAAAACGCGTGAGCGAATTGATTCCAGATCCAGATCATACTGCTTGGACGAATGTTCTCCTGTCATGTCACTATTCTTTCTAATAAGTCGATATCAGCCCGGTTAAATTTAACCAAAGCGGCCGGTAATATAATCCTGGGTCTGCTTTTTCCCCGGATTCAGGAAGATTTGATTGGTTTCACCAAATTCGACCATTTCGCCCAGATACATATAGGCGGTGTAATCAGAACAACGGGCCGCCTGTTGCATATTATGGGTAACAATGATGATGGTGTAATCCTGCTTGAGTTCACCAATCAGTTCTTCAATTTTTACGGTCGAAATCGGATCGAGCGCCGAAGTCGGCTCATCAAGCAACAGTACTTCCGGCTTGACCGCCACCCCGCGCGCAATGCACAAACGCTGTTGCTGACCGCCCGAGAGGCTCAGCCCGCTCTTGTTGAGCTTGTCTTTCACTTCATCCCACAATGCCGCCTTGCGCAAGGCCCATTCAACCCGCTCATCCATTGCGCCCTTGGACAGCTTGTCATACAAACGCACGCCAAAGGCGATGTTATCGTACACCGACATTGGAAACGGGGTCGGTTTTTGAAACACCATGCCTATTTTGGCCCGCAATAAATTGACATCCTGCGTCGGATCCAGAATATTTTTACCCTGGAAAAGAATCGTGCCTTCAGCACGCTGCCCTGGATATAAATCGTACATCCGGTTCAGGGTGCGCAACAGGGTGGACTTACCGCAGCCGGAAGGCCCGATGAATGCCGTCACTTTTTTATGGTAAAGCGATAAATTGATATTATTAAGACTTTGAACCTTACCATAAAAGAAGTTCAAGTTTGAAGTTTCTATAATTGCTTGCATCGGTCTGCCGTTAAAAAACAAGTTAATGTAAACACTGCGTGCGCTTTAATTGGTTTTAGCCTGACTAAACACGGTTCGCGCCAAGATATTGATCGCCAAAACTGCCAGCGTCATCAGCAGAGCGGCGCTCCATGCCAGATCACGCCAGTTATCATAGGGACTGAGCGCAAACTGGTTGATTACCATTGGCAAATTTGCCATCGGGGAATTCATATTGGTGCTGAAAAATTGATTATTGAGTGCAGTAAATAACAAGGGTGCAGTTTCACCGGATATACGCGCCACCGCCAATAGCACCCCGGTCACCACACCTGCCTTGACAGCGCGCAGGCGCACCATCACTGCTACGCGCCACCGCGGCGCACCCAGAGCAAATGCCGCTTCCAACAAGCTCCCTGGCACAAGTTGCAACATATTGTCGGTGCTGCGCACAATCACGGGCAAAGCAATCAAGGATAAGGCAAAGCTACCAGCCCAACCGGAATAATGTCCAACCTGCGACACATAAAAAACCCAGACAAACAGACCAATCACAATCGATGGTGCCGACAACATAATATCGGTAACAAACCGGGTACAGCGGCCAAGCCAGGTACGATCGCCATATTCTGCCAAATAAATCCCGGTCAAAATTCCAAATGGTGTGGTTAACAAAGTAGCAAGACCGACCATCATGACGCTGCCAACAATGGCATTCAATACCCCGCCACCATCGGTGCCTGGTGCTGGTGTGTTTTGCGACAACAAGGTCCAATTCAAAGCTCCCAGGCCTTTGCTAATCAGGGTGAACAAGATCCAGGCCAGAAATGACAAACCTATGGTCATCGCAATTACTGACAAAATCATGCCAATACGATGCCAGACCAGACGGCGGCGATACACCGGATTGGAGGATTCAATACTTGAGCTACTCATCAAACTGCTCCTTCTTTGCGAACCATATTCATCAAGATAAGCTTGGCGGCAGACAAAATGCCAAATGTAATCAAAAACAAAATCAGCCCCAGTGCGGTGAGCGATGCAATATGCAGTGATGACGAAGCTTCGGCAAATTCATTGGCGAGGGAAGACGCAATACTATTACCAGGCGCAAACAAGGACCACGATAACTTGTGCGCATTGCCGATCACAAAGGTCACTGCCATGGTTTCGCCCATCGCCCGACCAAGCCCCAACATGACACCGCCGATAACGCCTTTTTTAGTATAGGGCAGCACCACTTTGCAAATCACTTCCCAGCGCGTACAACCCAATCCATAAGCCGATTCTTTTAATACTGATGGCACCACCTCAAATACATCACGCATGACCGAGGCAATAAACGGAATGATCATGACTGCCAGAATAATTCCCGCAGTCAGCACGCCGATTCCCATCATGGCACCGGAAAACAGGTGCCCCAGAATCGGCAATTTCCCCAAAGTAGCCTTCAATACAGGCTGCAAATACTCGGCAGCCACTGGCGCGAAAACAAACAAACCCCACATACCATAAATGATGCTGGGAATACCCGCCAACAACTCAACCGCAGTGCCAGTGGCACGACGCAGGGGGGCCGGGCAAATTTCGGTCAGGAACAGTGCAATACCAAAGCTAACCGGAAACGCTATCAGCAAGGCAATCAGGGAAGTAATCAGGGTACCAGCAATGGCAATCATGGCACCGAAATTGTCGTTGACCGGATCCCACTCAATGGTCGTAATAAATCCCGGCCCAAAGGCCTTGAAAGCAGGCCAGGCACCATACGCCAACGATGCCAAAATACCAAACAAGGCTGCTAACACCAGGAAGGCAAACAGCATCGTTACTTTATGAAACACCCAGTCGTGTCGACGCTGCACTCGCATGGTCTGTGCCAGACGCTTCAATTCAGTTTGCTTTTCAAGTTGCTCCACAGTACTTCCTGAGTCTATCGCCATCGAAGAATTCATCGCTCAATCTCAAACATACTAAAACGCCACCCGACGCAAAGCCAGGTGGCGAGGTTACCAAGAACACATACTACTCGCCATTCATATCACTTTGACACAGCAAATGATTGCCAGATGGCTTTGCCGGATGAATCCTTAAGTTGCGCTTTCCAGGCATCCTGAACTTGGCCCACTAAAGTTGCCGGCAATGGAACGTAATCCAGCTCAGTAGCCAACTTGTCACCCTTTTTAAACGCCCAGTCAAAGAACTTCAGTACTTCCTTGCCTTTGGCGGCATCCGCCTGGGCTTTATACATCAAAATAAACGATGCACCACTGATAGGCCAAGTCGTCTTACCTGCTTGATTGGTCAACACCAGGGCGAAACCAGGCACTTTGGACCAGTCAGCATTCCCTGCAGCAGCCTTGAAAGTTTCATCATCCGGCGCAACCCATTGACCGTCCGCATTTTTCATCTGGGAATAATCCATTTTGTTCTTTTTGGCATAAGCGTATTCTACATAACCAAACGAACCCTTGATACTCTTGACATTGGCTGCCACCCCTTCATTGCCCTTGCCACCGACACCCACAGGCCATTTTACCGAAGTGGCGGCTCCCACTTTGGTTTTGAAGTCAGGCGAAATCTTGCTCAAATAGTCAGTAAACAAAAAGGTGGTGCCCGACCC
>JBDLSU010000623.1:0-5383 GCA_039799405.1 Pseudomonadota bacterium
AAGGTGGTATTGCAACCGGCTTATGTACCGTCGCTGCGCCCGGATTCGCTGGCCTTTGCGCTGTTTGGTGCCGCCCATGCGGTGGCACAGGTGAAAGCTGGCACTGCATTACCACAGGCACTGAGCAAAACCTTTGGTCAGTTTGCGGTGCAGGCACAAGGGCGTGGTGCGATTCAGGATCTGGCCTATCGCACGCTGCGCAACTGGGGCCTGGCGCAAGCTTTGATTGGGGCCATGACCAGCAAGGCCCCGGAACCGCCGATGCTGCATGCACTGCTGTGCTGCGCCCTGAGCTTGCTGGCGCAAGCGCCGGAGCAACGTGGTTATGAAGAATTTACCGTGGTCGATCAAGCCGTCACGGTGGCGACCAGCCACCCGGACATGGCGCATGCCAAGGGAATGGTGAATGCGGTATTGCGGCGCTTTTTACGCGAGCGTGATAGCCTGCTGGCGCAAGTGCTGCGCAACCCGGAAGCCGAATGGAATTTCCCGCTGTGGTGGATCCAGGCCATGCAAAGCGCCTACCCGCAACACTGGCAAGATATTTTGCGGGCCAGCAATACCAATCCCCCCCTCACTTTGCGCGTCAACCAGCGCCAGGGCAGCACCAGCGACTATCTGGCTTTGCTGGCAGCGCAGCAAATTGCAGCCAGCCAGATTGGCCCGTCTGCCATCAAACTGGAAAAAGCGCTGCCGGTAACACAGATACCGGGTTTTGAAGCGGGCCGGGTCTCGGTGCAGGATGCGGGCGCGCAACTGGCCGCACCGCTGCTCGATATTCGCTCCGGCATGCGGGTGCTGGATGCCTGCGCCGCGCCTGGCGGCAAGACCGGGCATTTGCTGGAACTGGCCGATATTGATCTGACCGCGCTGGATGTGGACACGGTACGCTTGCAGCGCGTGAGTGAAAACCTGAAGCGGTTGCAATTGTCGGCCACCCTGAAAGCGTTTGATGCGCAAGGCAAAGTATGGTGGGACGGCCAACCGTTTGACCGGATTCTGGCCGATGTTCCCTGCACCGCGTCCGGCATCGTGCGGCGGCATCCGGATATCCGTTGGCTGCGGCGCAAGAGTGATACGCTGCAACTGGCAACCCTGTCGGCACGCATTCTTGATAATTTATGGCAGATGTTGGCACCCGGTGGCAAGTTGCTGTTGGTAACCTGCTCGCTATGGCCGCAGGAGTCTGAAGGGCAAGCCGCCGCCTTTGCCCAGCGCCATGGCGCGCACCGTTTGCCTGCACCGGGCCAGTTGTTGCCAAATAACAACGGAGAATCCGACCACGACGGCTTGTTTTACGCATTATTCGAAAAAACTGAATAAGCTTCAACAAGCCGATGAATTCGCAAGTGGTTTTCCGATCTGTTCGCGACTTCTTGGCAAGCTACCCGATTAACTGCAACATTCACCCAAGCGCTCATTTGTGATTCAACGCCATCTTTTTGCCCTGTTTGTCGCACTGACCTTGCTGCTGGGCATGCCGGGTGATGAGGCGCGCGCGGCAAATGTGGAAATCAGCCGGATCAAGGTGGAAGCGACGGAAGAAGGCTACACCCTGGGTGCAAATTACGATTTTGAATTGAACCGTGGCCTGGAAGATGCGCTGACGCGTGGCTTTGCGCTGTTCTTTACCACCGAACTGGAACTGACCCGGCCACGCTGGTACTGGTTTGATGAAAAAGCGATTGTCGCCAAACAAACCGTGCGCCTGTCGTACAACTTATTGACACGGCAATACTATGTGGCGGTATTGGGCAGCCTGCACCAGACCACCAATTCACTGGAAGAAGCGCTGTCGTTGATCCGCCGCCCCAATCGCTGGCTATTTACCTACAAAGGCAATCTCAAGGGCGGCGAAACCTATAACGGCAAGTTGCGCATGATCCTCAATCTGGAATACCAATCCAAACCGATTCAAATCAATGCTATTAACAATAGCGACTGGCGCTTGGCCTCGGACAAGATAACTTTCCACTACAAGGCTGAAGAGAAGTGAAACAAGCGCTGCGGTATATTCTGGTCATCAGCGGCGCGGTTGCCGCCATTTTGATGTTCGTGCTGGCTTCGGCCTCCGAAAATTCCGACTTTTTTGACAGCAATTACCGCTCGCTGATGGTGGTCAATGGCGCGGTAGCGGCCACGCTGCTGGTACTGGTGGGTTTTATCATGGTGCGCCTGATCCGGCGTTACCGCAGCCGCCAGTTTGGTTCACGCCTGATGTTGCGCCTGGTTGGCCTGTTTGCCGCCGTCGGGATTTTGCCCGGCATTGTGATTTATGTGGTGTCGGTGCAGTTTATGTCGCGCTCGATTGAATCCTGGTTCGATGTGCGGGTGGAATCGGCGCTCGATGCCGGTTTGACCTTGAGCCGCACGGTGCTGGATGAATCGCTGGAAGAACTCAATGTCAAGGCGCGCAATATCGCACTCGATCTGTCAGATTTGTCGGAATCGGCGCAAACCAGTTTGCTGGTGCGCCAGCGCGAACAGGGGCGTTTGCTGGAAGCCACCATCGTCAGTGCCAATGGCCGGGTGATTGCATCGACCGGCAACCAATTTGCGCGCCTGATGCCGGATCTGCCGACCCCGGCCATGATACTCAAAGCGCGCACCACCCGCAGCTTTACCGCCATTGAAGGCGGCACCCCGCAAGAGAGCGCGACCCGCCCCGGCAAGCTGACCAGCGATGGCAATAGCGAATTGCGCTTACGGGTGGTAGTACCGATCCCGACCCCGAGCAAGGAAACCAACTTGCGCAGCACCACCCAGTATCTGCAACTGTTGCAAGCGGTGCCGGGCAAGTTAAGCAACCATATGGAGGCGCTCAGTTCGGTGTATAGCGAATACAATGCGCGCTCGGTGGCGCGTTCGGGCTTGCGTAAAATCTATATTTCCACCCTGACGATTACCCTGCTGCTGGCCATTTTTGGCGCGATTGCCAGCGCCTTCCTGATCGCCAGCAATCTGGCCAAACCCTTGCTATTGCTGGCCGAGGGAACGCGCGCAGTGGCGGAAGGCGATTTGTCGCCGCGCCCGATTATTACCAGCACCGATGAACTGGGCACCCTGACCCAATCCTTCAACACCATGACGCACCAGTTGCTGGAAGCCCGCACCTCGGTGGAAAACAACCGCGCCGCGCTGGAAAATGCCAAGGCGCGGCTGGAATCGGTGCTGGCGAATATGTCGGCCGGGGTGATGGTACTCGATGGCAATTTCACCCTGAAAACCTATAACCAGTCAGTCGAGCGCATCTTGCAGCATGGCTTTGCCGAGCATCTGGGCCAGGCGCTGGCTACCATCGATGGTTTGCGCCCGTTTGTCGATGCCATTACCAAAGCCTTTTCCGAGCAAAGCGCGCAATCGGTGGCCGAGGGTTTAAGCCTGGGCAATTTGCACTGGCAGCAGCAAATTGAAATTCCCCGCTCCATCGGCGGCACCAATACCGACCACGATATTACGTTGCTGACGCGCGGCTCGCGCTTGCCGGTGGAAAGTGGCACCGGTTATATTCTGGTATTTGATGATATTTCGGATTTGATTTCAGCCGAACGCTCCATCGCCTGGGGCGAAGTGGCGCGGCGGCTGGCGCATGAAATCAAAAACCCGCTGACGCCGATCCAGTTGTCGGCTGAACGCATGCAAATGAAATTGCAAGACAAACTGGCCCCGGCCGATCTGGAATTATTAAGCCGTGGCACCAGCACCATTGTCAGCCAGGTTTCGGCCATGAAGCGCATGGTGGATGATTTCCGCGATTACGCCAAAACCCCGCCTGCGGTATTATCGCCACTCGATTTAAATGGTTTAATAACGGAAATTCTGAATTTGTATATTGGCGGCGATGAACGTGATATTGTGCATGTCTCGCTTGATCCGGCCTTGCCAAAAGTCATGGGCGACCCGACGCAACTGCGCCAGGTGATCCATAATTTACTGCAAAATGCGCAAGATGCCAGCCTGGAAAAACATAAAAACCAACCCGGCGCACGCATTGATGTCAGTACCGAAGCAATCCATTACCCGCATGCCGATGGCAGCGTCGGCCTGGCGGTGCGCATGTCGGTAGAAGATAACGGCCCAGGCTTTGCCCCCAGCATTTTGGCGCGTGCGTTTGAACCGTATGTCACCTCCAAATCCCGGGGGACTGGTTTGGGCCTGGCCATGGTGAAGAAAATCATTGATGAACATGGCGGTAAGGTTGATATTCACAACCGATCCGATACGTCGGGCGCACAAATATTAATTTTGCTGTTAAAGTTAGCACCGCGCTGAATTAATCATCATCAGAAGCGACAGAATTTGATTTTTAATATTATTTAACAACATTGAACTGCATTAAAAGCGATAAAAATAGGAAGGCAAGTAGAAATGGCAAATATCCTGGTAGTTGATGATGAAATGGGCATCCGCGAGTTACTCTCAGAAATTTTGAGCGACGAAGGGCATACGATTCAAACCGCAGAAAACGCAGCCGAAGCACGCGCCATCCGGGCCAGCAGCGCCCCTGATCTGGTGTTACTCGATATCTGGATGCCTGATACCGATGGCGTCACCCTGCTCAAGGAATGGCAGCGCGATAATTTACTCACCATGCCGGTGATCATGATGTCGGGCCATGCCACCATCGATACTGCCGTGGAAGCCACCCGCATCGGTGCATTGAATTTTCTGGAAAAGCCAATCGCCCTGCAAAAATTGCTGAAAGCGGTGCAACAGGGTTTAATCAAAGCGCAAGAAACCATGCGCACCATGCCACCACCACCGCGCCCTGTCGCTCCTGTCGTCGATCAACCACCTCCCACCCCACCTGCGGTGCGCCACGTGGCCCCCGCCACCCCGGAAGTCCATTCGTTCACGCTGTCGTTTGATTTGCCGCTGCGCGAAGCACGCGATGCGTTTGAGCGGCGCTATTTTGAACACCATCTGGTGCGCGAAGGCGGCAGCATGACCCGGGTGGCAGAAAAAACCGGACTGGAACGCACCCATTTGTATCGCAAACTCAAGCAACTCGGGGTAGAACCCGGCAAGCTGGCCAAAAAGAGTGCATGACCGCCAGTGATCCCGCTGCGACCGGCAAAACGCTGGTCGCAACCACCCTGGTCACCGCCGCCACTGCCAGCGCGCGCGAAGCGATACTGGCACAACAAGCAGGCGCTGCCCTGGCAGCAGCGCACCACGATGTTGCCTCCGGCGTTACCCACCAGCCCGACAAGCCCGCAACCCGATTTACCGTTTTACTGGAAGGCCTGGCCTCCGGACAAGGCTTGCTGGAACAACTGCAACAACACTATCCCCAAACCTTCACCCTGCAGCGCATTGCGCCCGGCTGCCTGTGCTGCAGCGGCAATCTGGTGATGCGGGTCAGCCTGAACCGCTTGCTGCG
>JBDLSU010000624.1:0-2741 GCA_039799405.1 Pseudomonadota bacterium
TGTTGTCCGGTGGTGAAAAGGGCCGCATGATGTATGGCAAGCTGATGCTGGGGCGGCACAATGTGTTGCTGATGGATGAGCCAACCAATCACATGGATATGGAATCGATTGAATCGCTCAATATAGCGCTGGAAAAATACGCTGGCACCCTGATTTTCGTCTCGCATGACCGCGAATTTGTCTCGTCACTGGCAACCCGGGTGCTGGAAGTCAAGGAAGATCAAATCATCGACTTCCAGGGCGATTATGAAAGTTATCTGAGCAGCCAGGGTATTGTGTAATTCAAAGCCCCGGCTGGTTTGCCGGGGCTGACAATGTTTGCAGTATCGATAGAGTTAAAGGGATTTATAGGTTTATAGATTTATAGGTTTATAGGGTTATCTAACGGATCGATTGCTCGGCCTCATGCAGCAATTGATCCAGCCGGTCCCCCAGCGAAATCATCATTTCTTCGCCTTTGGATTTGCGTACCCCGGCCAGATACGGCTCACGCAGGGCGCGGAATTCTTCCAGCGTATGCGCTTGTTCCGCCTTCAATTGCAAGGTAAAACCGCGCAAGCCAATCACGCTGCGGATGGTTTCATTGAAAAATTTCTGTAATGCCAGCGCGCTTTCCGGTGAAATCAGACCAGCCTTGCCCGGGGCATCATCTGTTTTTTCGGCCGATTCGGCATAACTGATCGCATCCTGCGCCAGCGTAGCTTCCATTGCGGCAACCGCAATCAGGTGTTCTTGCTCAGTCTCGGGTAGAATAGCCACACCTTCAATGTATTCGCCGTCTACCAGTTCTGCCAGACTTTGCTTGTCGAGCCCTAAACCCGCCACTTTTTGCAGCAAATCCTGGGTGCTTTTTTTGCCATCAATCAGCACCAATAATGTGCGCAAACGCGAGGCGAGGCGGTATTTGCGGGTGACGATTTCTTCACGCCCTTTGTCGGTTTTGTCGAAAATAAAATTATCCATAGCCTTATGAAAACCCGAAGCTTTAGTAAAATATTCAAAATGTGCGTTTTTTGGGCAGCATCTCGCGCACGACCGGGTTATTGTACGTGGTAATTTAAGGCTTTGCCATTTTTGATGATTATTGATGATTATTGACCCATAAATTGTGTCGCGTTTTGTTTGTTATTTTCTATTGAGTCTATCTTTATGCTGAATCAGTCGATCAAATCTGTCGAATACGAACATCCGCAAATGGTGCCGGGTTCGACTTGCACCACCCGCGCCTGGGCGCGTGTACCGGAGACGCCTGCGCCACTTGAGCGCGCCCGTCTGAAAGAGCGGATCCGCGCTTTATTGAAGGAGAAGCAGGCGGTGTTGGTGGCGCACTATTATGTCGATGCTGATTTGCAGGATCTGGCCGAAGAAACCGGCGGTTGTGTCTCCGATTCGCTTGAAATGGCGCGCTTCGGGCGTGATCACCCGGCGCAAACGCTGGTGGTGGCCGGAGTACGCTTCATGGGCGAAACCGCCAAAATCCTGAGTCCACACAAACGCATTCTGATGCCCGATCTGGACGCCACCTGTTCACTTGATCTGGGTTGCCCCTCCGAACAATTCAACGCCTTTTGTGACGCCCACCCGGATCGCACCGTGGTGGTGTACGCCAATACCAGTGCCGCCGTCAAGGCGCGTGCCGACTGGATGGTAACGTCTTCCATCGGTTTGCAAATCGTCGCGCATTTACATGCCCAGGGCAAAAAAATCCTGTGGGCACCAGACAAACATCTGGGCAGTTATATTCAAAAGCAAACCGGGGCCGACATGCTGTTATGGCAAGGCTCTTGCCTGGTGCATGATGAATTCAAGGGCATTGAACTGGAATTACTCAAGCGCGAGCATCCGCAAGCCAAAATTCTGGTCCATCCCGAATCGCCCGCCAATGTGGTGGCGCTGGCCGATGTGGTTGGCTCCACCTCGCAACTGATCGCTGCTACCCAAAACCCGGATGCACACGAATTTATTGTCGCCACCGATAACGGCATTTTGCATAAAATGCGTCTGGCCGCACCCGGCAAGCGCTTTATCGAAGCGCCCACCGCAGGCAATAGCGCCACCTGCAAGAGCTGCGCCCATTGCCCGTGGATGGCAATGAATGGTTTGCAAAACCTGGCCGGGGTGCTGGAGCAGGGCAGCAATGAGATTCTGGTCGAGCCAGAAATTGCCGCACGCGCCGTCACCAGCATCAACCGCATGCTCGATTTTGCCGCTGCGCAAAAACTCACTACCCAACCCAAAGCCGATCTGGCACAAGAAACCGCTTTATTTTCCCAAGTAGGCCCGGCATGAGTAATTTACACAACCCGTTTGCACCGTTTGATATCGCCTTGCAGGTGGCGTTTGAATCGAATATTCACATTGCACTGGCTGAAGACGTGGGAACCGGGGATTTGACCGGATTGCTGGTGCCCGCCAACCAGCAGGTACAGGCACGGGTGATTGTGCGTGAAGATGCCGTCTTGTGTGGCGCACCCTGGTTTGATGCGGTGATGCACAAGCTGGACGATTCAATCCGCATCGACTGGCGTTACGCCGAAGGTGAACTGATGCACGCCGGTTCCGTGGTTTGTGTGCTGATCGCACCAGCCCGCGCCTTGCTGACGGCGGAGCGCAGCGCGCTCAACTTCATGCAGTTGCTCTCGGGTGTCGCTACCAAAACCCGCCAGTTTGTCGATATGGTGGCGGGTACCCGCGCCATGATCCTCGATACCCGCAAAACCATACCCGGTTTGCGTCTGGCG
>JBDLSU010000625.1:0-5678 GCA_039799405.1 Pseudomonadota bacterium
GGCATGATGGACGATGAGGAAAATACGATCAGACATCAATCAATACTCAACCAAAACGGTTCATGGTTGACAAACCGGGCGAAGGTGGGGTTTCCGGCTCGTCTTCTTTCTTCGGTTTGACCGGATCCAGCCCGGACACCACATTGCCATCTTTCCAACCGATGATGGTGGCGGGCATATCATCCTTGATTTGCAATACATGATTGCCCATGCGCACCTCGGTGCCGTAATACGCCATCTTGCCCACTTCGACCCGCGCATCTTCATCAAGCGCCAGCTTTTCTTTCAAGGCTTCCAGTTCCAGCATGCCGCGCCCGATGTCGGAAATCAACTGCGCCCGGGTCGCATCGACTTTTTGCGCCAGCCCGCCCTCGCCTTTTTTCGGATTCACCTTGAAAAACGCCAGCAGCTTTTGCACCTGTTCCAGTTCCTGATGCTTGCTTTTGAGAATTTGTTCTTTGGTCGCAATGTCGTCGTCAGCGTAGGGGTCATGACCAAGCTGGATCAGGGTTTTAATGCCCGCCGACGATCCCAGCGTCAACACCTTGATCAGGTGTTTGGCGTGGCTGATACCACCGACAATCGAACTGAGTTTATTGCCTTCCTTGCCAACGATAATGTCATTCAGGGCAATCAGCTCACACTGGCGCACACTGCGTTCAACGAAGATTGAATCACCCGCCTCAACATGGGCATTTTCAATAAACATGGCCTGAACCGAACCTTTGCATTTGATGCGCGCCGTGTCTTTGGGCAATCTTTGCGCACCCGGGCGCGGATCAGCATGGCCGACAATGCCGCCATCGACCGAAACACAGCCACCCGCCACAATCTCGGCCGCTTCCAGCGTGCCCCGGATAATCACATCACCACTGACCTTGATGCGCATCCCGGCAATCACATCGCCCTTGACTTGCACGGTACCGTCAAATTCGATATTGCCGACACTCAAATCGACGTTATCCACATCAATCACCGGATTAACCCGCACCCCATGCCCGACCAGCGTGGGTTGCCCGGCCGAGGTGGCAACCAGCAGATTCATGTCATTCGGATCGGGTGCGGCCCCCGGGTATTCGGTGGCAAACGGTTGTTCCGGCAAAGCGGGCGCAAATGCAACATCGCCCTTGATATTGATGCCGTTTTTACCCTGAATGGCCGGATAGCGCCGCATCAGGTGATCGCCCGGTTCCACCAGCAACAAATGGCTCAGGTCGCGAAATTTGACCACCGCGCTTTCGTCAATATGGGATAGCTCGTGCTGTTTTTGCTCCAGCAAACTCTCAAAGCGGGTAGCGTTGCCTTCGCTGATGGGGTCGCCGCGCGCGACCAGGCGTTTTTCACAGCCACCGTTCGCCATGATGGCATCAATTTCAGCATGCAAGATGCCATGGCTGATCTGGTATTTTTTGAGTAAGTCGAGAATGATGGCTTTGGTAGCCGGTTTGCCACCACGGGCAGGCACCAGGGTCAGGTAGGCAGCCATCCAGTCCTCATCGACCACCAATGAGATTTCGGCATCCTGGCGTTTGCCAATCAGCCAGGTAAGAACTTCTTTGCTAGAACGGCAAGCGGCCAGAAAAGCATTGGTTTGCCCCTCCACCAATTGCACCTGGGCGTAGCCGGAATCTTCCAGTGCCTGTTTGAAAATAACATTGTTGGGTGGGGCATGCCCGTCCGGGTCGAAATTGACATATAAGTCGCCAGCTTCTTCGTTCATCACAAACCATAGCGACGGCTTATTCTCCTCCATACCCACCTCGACTCTTTTGATCGTTATCCAGCAAAAACCGGGGCAAGCAGATAACACAGCGCCTGCCACGGTTCGATTGGATCAATCATATACGGAAACAGTGGGTGCTTCATGCATAAATGCTTGAGAAGAAACTTTGCTGCAACATTTACCGCCAGGATTGATGCATTTTCATGAGTATCACACTAATTTACTGTGCCATTACGGCTACGAATTCAGTTTTTGGGGCCATCCTGATACAAATCCTGCCCGGCTTGATTGATTTGACGCCGCAGATCACGTCGCTCTTCGGGGGTAAGACGATTGCCACGCCGCATCTCCGCCTTTTGCTCCCGCTCAGCCTGACGCGCTTCACGCCGTTCCTCGCGTTCGGCCGGTTTATCAGCGTGACGCGCCAGACGTGCGCCCTGATTCACGCCCGGCCCGGAGCCAGGCCCGGCCAAGGCCACACCCCAAAGCGCCATGGCGCTGGCTGCCACCAGAAATTTGATTACCACCCATTGCTTGTTCATAATATTTTCTCTCGCTTGCCTGCTCCGCTACCCCATGGCAAAACCCCCTTTTGTGGCTGCCACCATGATCGCGCGCATTTCACTTTACTGCAGTTTATGTGGTGTGAAATTGGCCTGGACAGGATACGGGTTTTGTTCAATTGGAGTGTATGATGCTTTACCTGACCGGATAAGACCACAGGGGTAAAGTTTGTAACACAATGTAATGTCCGGCCTTAATGCGCTTATTTGATTTTCGTATGCGGCCCAAAGGCGCTACCATAGCACAACCACAACCACTTACTCAACTAAATCCGTGAATACTCCAGCCCACCATCTTGCAGCGCACCAGGCCAAAATCATGGTCGTCGATGACGATGTCCGCTTGCGCGATTTATTGCGCCGCTATCTGAGCGAACAGGGTTTTAATGTGGTGACTGCCGAAAACGCGGTCGCGATGAACAAGCTCTGGATTCGTGAGCGCTACGATTTATTGGTGCTTGATCTGATGCTGCCCGGCGAAGACGGTTTGTCGATATGCCGCCGCCTGCGCGGTGCCGGTGACAATACCCCGATCATCATGCTGACCGCCAAGGGCGAAGACGTGGATCGTATTGTCGGGCTGGAAATGGGTGCCGATGATTATTTACCCAAGCCCTTCAACCCGCGCGAACTGGTGGCCCGTATCAGCGCGGTGCTGCGCCGCAAGACGCCGGATGAAATTCCCGGTGCCCCCTCAGAAACCCCGCAAACCTTTGAATTCGGCCAGTTTGTACTGGATTTAAGTACCCGCACCCTGAAAAAAAATGGCGAAACCGTGCCCCTGACCACGGGCGAATTTTCAGTGCTGAAAGTATTTGCCCGCCATGCACGGCAACCCTTATCGCGCGAAAAACTGATGGAACTGGCGCGTGGTCGCGAATATGAAGTGTTTGACCGCAGCCTGGATGTGCAAATCTCGCGCCTGCGCAAATTGATCGAACCCGATTCTTCCAACCCCCTGTATATTCAAACCGTGTGGGGCCTGGGTTATGTATTTATTCCTGAAGGCCAACCGCGCTAAGCCTGAGCCGTGTTTAAAACCGTTCAACAACTGGCATGGATGAAAAGTGGCCTGTTCTGGCGCACTTTCTTCCTGCTCGGTTTTTTGATTACCACCAGCCTGGCGATCTGGCTGACCAGTTACCGCATGGTGCAGCGCACCCCGCAGGCGCAGCAACTGGCTGCGCAAGTCATTTCAGTGGTCACCATCACGCGCGCCGCCCTGACCCATTCGGCCCCGAATATGCGCACCGAATTGCTGTTTGATTTATCCAGCAATGAAGGCATCCGCATTTACCCGCTGGAAAAAACGGACAAGGTCGGCCCCCTGCCCGATCTGGCGCTGATGTCGCAACTACAAGACATTGTGCGTGGCAGCCTGGGCCAGGACACGCGCTTTTCCAGCAATGTAAATGGCGTCGCCGGTTTTTGGGTCAGTTTTAAAATTGATGGTGACGACGAATACTGGCTGATGCTGGAGCGCAACCGGCTGGAGCGCGCCACCCGCTGGCAATGGGCTGGTTGGGCCAGCATGGTGCTGGGCTTGTCTTTATTGGGCGCGGTTTTGATCAGTCGCCTGATCAATTTGCCACTGGCGCGCATCAGTGCCGCCGCGCGCGCCATGGCCAAGGGCAGCATCCCCGCCCCCTTGCCCGAAAGCGGCCCGGCTGAAATCATCGAAACCAATCGCAGCTTTAATCAAATGGTGGGCGATTTAAAGCAAATGGAAGTTGATCGTGCCGTGATTCTGGCCGGCATTTCACACGATTTGCGCACCCCGCTAACGCGCATGCAGCTCGAAATTGAAATGGCTAACTTGTCTGATGCCGCTCGCGAAGGCATGCAGTCCGACATTGCGCAAATGGCCGCCATTATTCGTCAGTTTCTGGATTACGCCAAACCCAGTGAAACCACCCAGTCGCGCCGCATGGATTTGAGCGAGCTGGTGGAAATCAACTTGCATGAAGTGGCGCGCTTGCCCGACGTTAAAGTCATTCAGACTGAGATCAAACCCAAAGTGGAAATCATTGGCAATAGCACCGATCTGACCCGGGTTTTCAATAATCTGGTAGAGAATGCTCGCCGTTATGGCAAAACTGCCGGCACCCAAACCACCGAACTGGATATTCGCCTGTGGCTCGATACCAAGGCCGCACTGCCACGCGCCATGCTGGAAATTGCCGACCATGGCAGCGGCGTACCGGAACACGCGATGGCGCAGATGCTGAAACCCTTCACCCGGCTCGACAGCGCCCGTGGACAAGCCAATGGTGCCGGACTGGGGCTGGCAATTGTCGAGCGCATCATCACACGCCATGGCGGTGAACTACACTTGAGCAATCGCCACGGCCTGGTGATTTTGATCAGCCTGCCCGCCTGCTCGGCCCCGCGCCAGAAAAAATCCAGCCAAAGTGGTTCCGGCATGGGTAACACCGTTACCGATACCAGCGGCTGAATCAAACCCTTCGCTCTTGAGCAAAAACTGCCGTTCGGTTTCTGTTGTCATGGCATGCTCTTGGTCAAAGCGCTTCGTGATTGAGCAAAAAGCCCTGCTCCACCCTGGCGGCCCCGGCGCGTAGCAGTTGCGCCACGATGCTATCGGCCAGTTGCTGCGGGCTTTGCCGGAAAAATTGTTGATTGGCGTTCGCCATCAGCGGCATGCTGGCCATCATCTGCGGCAAGCTGGCCAAGGGGATGCGCTGCTGTTCCAGCAATAAAAATTTGAGCATCACCTTGACGGCATAATGCGCATGGCGCAATGGATCGCCCTGTAAAAAGTCGAGCCGCTTTGAAGCGCGTTCCAGTGCCGCACCGATGTCGGTAAACACCGGGCCGTGGCCGGGTATCACCAGCCGCACCGCCAGGCGCGACATAAAGTCGAGACTCGCGCGCGCCTCAAGAAAGCCGGATTGGCCCGCCAGTTCCGGGAAGATCACACCAAAGCCGTTTTCCCACAAGGCATCGGCCGAGATCAGGATTTTTTCACTGGCACAGTAAAACACCAGCGAATGCGGATCGTGCCCGGGTGCGGCCAGGGCCAGCCATTCCAGATCGCCCAGCAGCAGCACATCCCCGGCTTGCAGGGTATCAGAGAATGTAAATTGCGGGCACTGCTGACCGGTGGCACGGTAACTCAGGGCATCTTCATTCCAGTGCAAAATGCTCTCGCTCTCGCCCTGCGCAATACTGGTGCGACACCGGTAATGGTTTTGCAGCAGGGCATTGCCACCGCAATGGTCGGAATGCAGATGCGTATTCAGGATGCGATCCAGCTTGCGCCCTTGCAGCACCTGCTGCAACAGCGCCAGCGTTTGCGGCGCGTGGCTGACGTAGCCGGTATCGAGTATGGCGCTGTGCTGCTGACCCAGAAAGATGATGTTGTTCGAGGAAAG
>JBDLSU010000626.1:0-9507 GCA_039799405.1 Pseudomonadota bacterium
ACCGGAGACGATGGAATCCAGATGGCCGCCAATGACTACCACTTCGCTGGCGTTATCGGTACCGTTAATGGTCAGGATGACGGATTTTTGCGCCCAGGAGGGATGGGTATATTGGGCGACCGAAATATCGGTGCGGCCTGCAGCGCTTGCCATGCTCTTCCACTTGTTCAAGAGCCAGTTGGAGGCATTGACGCCACCGGTGGTGGTGTAGTAACGATTTTTAAAACCGGTGGAGAGATCGGTAATGGTCTGGGCGATATTGCTGGCGGCCAAAAGGGGTAATACTGCATTGACGGTGGTGGCGTTGTCCAGCGCGTAGCTTGGGCGCACGGCGGCCAATGTCGGCGCTGCCAGGCTTGGGTTCAGGGCAGCTTTGCCTGCGGCCAGGGTCGGGTGGGACACATAACCGCCACAACGATGCGATTTGGCGTGGATTGCTTCGGATAAGGCGGGCAACAAGGATTCATCGATCTGTACCAGATGGATTTTTTCCTGTTGTTTCAGGCCGTTGCTACCATTGCTGATGGTATTGCTGGCAGTGGCAACGGCTTTGGGGGCCAGTGCTTGTAAATGGGCATAAGCTTCGTCACCGATGGTGATCCAGACTTTATTGCCAGCGGCGATACTGTTGCCACCAATGCTGAGTGTGCTGGCCACCAGAAGGGCAAGCAGGGCAGGACGTGTTGCCGATTGAATTGCATTTTTCATATGGTTTGTCTCTCTATCTTTTTTATATGGATGGGAAATTTTCCCGTAATTTCAGCCTCGACCGATATCGACCGATGACTGTGCTGCAAGTGAATGGTGATTTGTAGCAACCATTCAAATCTGAATTATGGCTTGTGAAACCATATTTTCATTTCGTAATACTAAACGACTTCATTGCGCCGGGCAAGTGGGCTGTGGATTATTTTGAACAGGTAGCCAAAGATATGCAGTGGGGGGCAGTCGGTACACCACAAATTGTCGGTGCGCTGACAAACTTTGTCAGGTTTCAGACAAAAAATGGCTATGCTATGGGAAATGAATTATTCGTGCCGATGCGAAAGATTGGCATGTAAATTGCTTCAAAAAAGGGGGCGTGTTATTGGGGCGGCTACGCACCCGTTGGAATAGTCTGGTTTTTTGTGTCGAATCAAGTCGCGGCCAGTTTGCCTGAGAATGAAATGGCCGCGCATGGCTCACCTGCCGCAAGCAGTTTATCGCCGGTCCGGTTTGACCGGCGATTTTTTTCAGCGCGGTCCGGTCTTGCGCTGCCGTAGCACGATACCCGGCAAGCCTGAACCGGCCAAATTTGCTGCAAATGGGTAAGGCTTGGTAAGCGCAGGTCATACCATGGCAGCCGGATGCGGGTAGAAAACGTCATCTGTGCATCATTGTTATGCGCTTGGCGCAGTAATTGCGTGCTTGCCCGGTATTAAATCCTGTAAAATGAACCGATAGCTTAAAACGTCCCGGAGCCAATAATGACAGAAGGAACGATACTTTGTGTGGATGATGATCCCACGGTGCGCAGTGCATTGCGTACCGTGATGAGTAATCTGGGTGAAGGCTATGTGGTCGAAATCGCCGAAAATGGCGAAGAAGCGCTGGAAATTGAAGCCGAATTGCGCGAACAGGGCCAGGATCTGATGGTGGTCATTTCCGATTTCATCATGCCCGGCATGCACGGCGATGCGCTGCTGGCACGGGTACACCAGCTTAGTCCGGAAACCATTAATATCATGCTGACCGGGCAAAGCGCGTTTGAAGGGGTCAAGCGCGCTATCAATGAAGCCAATCTGTATCGTTTTCTGGAAAAACCGTTTGATAACGATGACTTTTTGCTCACCGTGAAATCGGCCTGTCTGGCGTTTCAGCAGCAGCAAGCCTTAAAACAAAAAAATCAGGCCCTGACCCAGCTCAACAGCGAGCTGGAGCAAATGCTGGAGACGCTCAACAATCAACGCCAGGAATTGGCGCGCAGCGAAGCCAAGGCTACTATCAGCACCCTGGTCGCCAGTGTTTCGCATGAACTCAGTACCCCGATTGGCAATAGTTTGATGACGGCCGAAATGATCATCGAACTGGTTGATAATTTTCAAAAAACCGTGGAAGCCGGGCACCTGAAGCGCAGTAATCTGGATGAATTTTTAAAATCGGTGACGGATGGCGGTGGTATGTTGCAAAAGAATTTGCAACGCGCCAGTGGCCTGTTGCAAAACTTCAAGCAAGTGGCGGCGGATCAGGCCAGTGAACAACGGCGCGTTTTTGATCTGGCTGGGGCGGTGCAAGAGATTTTATCCACCATGGCCCCCAGCATGCGGCATAAGCCACACCGGGTGGTGCTTGATATTGCGCCTGGTATTGTGGTTGACAGTGTGCCGGGGGCGCTCGGTCAGGTTGTGATCAATCTGGTCAATAATGCCTGGCTGCATGCTTTTGAAGGGCGCGATAACGGGGTGCTGACCATCCGCGCCAGTTGCATTGACGATACCATTCACATGACTTTTGCCGATAACGGAATCGGTATTTCCGCAGCCAATCTGGCGCGCTTGTGTGAGCCATTTTTCAGTACCAGGATCGGCCAGGGTGGCACCGGTCTGGGTATGTCGATTGTGGAAAACCTGGTGCGCAAGGCGCTCGGTGGCACCCTGCAACTGGCTTCCACGCCCGGTGTCGGCACCACCTTCACGATTGATTTTCCGGCCCGTGCGCCGGGGGCGGCGTAGCATTTTCCAGATTCCGGATCAGGCTATCGATGCGCAACTGCAGATCGCCCTGATCATCCTGATGGTTCTGGTAGGCGAAATTTTTGAGTGATTTGATAATCTGGTTGACCCGTTCGGCACTGGTATTGATTTGACGGGTATGGCTTTGTATGCTGCGCGACCAGGCCAGAACCGGTTCGATCAGGCCCGCATGGTTGGCCAGTAGCGGCGGCAAGGAAAAGGCGGTGGGCGGTTTTTGCTGCATCAACGCCAATAAGCGGATTTGCTGTTCATGGCTCAGGGTTTGTACCAGCATGGGCAGTTGTGCCAATGTCAGATGCAGGGCGGTGATCAATTCCTGGCCGCAGTGTTTGATGGTATTGATCGGGTGATGAATTTCCTGCGCCACCTGAAAAATCAACTGCCCCAGCGCGGCCATTTTTTCGGCTTGCACCAGTTGTTCTTGCGCACGTTGCAATTGCTCGCCAAGTTGGTTGCTATGCTGGCGCGCGGTGTCTGCCTGTTGGCGCAATAGTTCCGATTCGCGCAGGGCTGCACCGAGTTCGGCATTGGCCCCGGATAGTGTCTGGTTACTGAGCAATAATGCCTGGCTGCGCTCGCTCACCCGCTGTTCCAGTAGCGCTTCGGATTGACGTAAGTTATCCAGCAATTGCTGTTGCGCCGCCAGTGCTTCAGACCGGGCGTTTTCTTTTTCGCGCAAAATCCGGTTCAGTCGGTCGGCCAGGGCAAACGCCAGCAGTAACATTTCCAGCACCGAACCCACCTGCATCGCATGCACGTTCCAGTAACTTGACGCTATCCAGCCCACCGTGCGCAACCCGGTCAACATGCCACCAAGCAGCAACGCCGAAAATGCCGCCAGAAAAAATTGTGCCGAACGGATGCGCTGACGCGCACATACGATGCTGACGCCAAATATACCTGCCAATACCAGCATGTGCAGGTAGGTGGCAATGCGCACGGTAACATCAAAATACAGCACCAGCCCGGCACCCAGAATCAGTTCCAGAACGATCATGTAGCGGCACAGTCGGTCCAGCCAGGGGGCAAAGCTGCGCGTGCCTAACATATTACGCATGAACAGCAGCAGCGTACACATCACCAGGACAATGCTGGGTGACAATGCCGGGTTGACCCAGGGTTCCAGCGCTTGCGGTAAAAATTCGCTGGCCATGCCATTGCGCAAGCCGAGGCTGCCAGCAAAACAGGTGGCAAACGCCACGTAATATAAATAAATCGATTCACGCAGGGCAAAAAACAGCAGCAAATTAAACAAAATCATGGCGCAGGCCATGCCAAAATACCCGGCTTGCACTGAATATTCGCTCCGTTCGGTATGGCGAAAGGTATCCGGTGCCCATAACTGGGCGCTTACCAGCATGGCATGGCGTGATGCTACCCGCAGGTAATGCACTTGCTGGCTGTGCGGCGGCAATGTCAGGGCAAACACAAATTGACGATTCGGATAGGCCCGGCTGGCGAAGGGGCGGGTATTGCCGGTGTCGTGGACCACAAAACTGCCATCGGGCTGGGCCTGGTAAAACTGCACGCTGGCCAGACCCGGATCTCCCACTTCCAGCAATCTTTGCAGCGCTTGCTGGCCTGGGTTGGACAAGCTCAGACGCAACCACCAGACTGATTTGGTGAAACCAAAGTGAAGGCCATCGCCCGAACCCGGGCGATGCTGAAAGCGGCTGCTGACGGTGTTTTGCAATACATCTGATAGCGCCCACTTGCCAGCGGCATCTTCCAGCACTTCCAGCATCGGCGTCAGGTTTTGTGCTTGTGGAGTTTGTGCTACGACAACGCTAACGGCCTGCGCTGGCAGCGGACACAAGTAGCCCAGGCAGCACAGCCAACACAGCCAACATAGCCAATAGTGTTGGCACTGCCATACTGTTAGCCAAAGCGGCCCGGCTTTGCTTGGCAGCTTCATGCTGGCCCCGCTGCTACTGGATAAGGCAGGGATACGATAAAGCTGGTGCCGCTGCCCGCTGGTGATTGCACTTCAATTTTGCCATGGTGTTGTTCGATAATTTTCTTCACAATGTCCAGCCCCAGCCCGGTGCCTTCGCCGGGTGGTTTGGTGGTGAAAAACGCGTCAAAAATCTTGCTGCGTATCGCGTCAGGAATGCCGGGGCCGTTATCGCTGATGCCAACCCGGGCATAATCCCGATCATCTTCCCGGTAGCAAGAAATTTCCAGCGTGATGGTGCCCTGGTAGTGCATGGCTTGCAGGGCATTGTGGATCAAATTGGTCCAGACCTGGTTGAGTTGATCCGGAAAGCATAATAGCGGGGCAATTTCCTGATAATGCCGTACCAGATGAACTTTTTTGCCGATCTGGCTCTGGTAAATGCGCAGCACCGTTTCCAGCCCGTCTTCCAGCTTGCAGGTTTCCATTTCACTGGACGGATCGAACTGGGAAAAGGACTTGAGTGCAAAGATAATTTTGCCGACCCGCTCTACCGCCAGGTTGATATTATTGGCGCTGCCGATGATGTTGGCTATCTGGTGTGCGCAATCGAGAATGCGCCGCCCCTCATGTCCTTGCAGCAAGGGTAAAAATGCCTGGTAGCTGGCGTGCGCATGCATTTGCACCAGTATTGCGGCATGGTGTCGTGGCGTCTTGACCCCGGCTTGTTCCAGCAAGGCGCTGGTTTGTTGCACCAGGGCGCGTTCTTCCCGCGTGCTGCGCATGGGCGGGGTGCTGTTGGCGTAGTCGATCAGCTTGATGAACAGCGGCAGCTTGTCAGCATCGAGTGACTGGAATAATTCAGCCATGCCTTGAACACCCTGCGCCAGATTATCAGCAATATTGTGCCCGCTGGACTTGATCGCGCCGATTGGGGTATTGATCTCATGCGCCACCCCGGCGATCAATTGCCCCAGCGCCGCCATTTTTTCTGATTGCACCAGTTGTTGCTGGGCCTGGCGCAGCTCTTCCAGTGAGCGCGCCGCCTGTTGTTCGGCCTGTTCCGCTTGCAGGCGCGAGGCCTGGGCCGCTTGCAGGGTGGTTTGCAATTGCTGGTGGGTCGTGCTCAGGGCGCGATTGTTTTCCGATAGCTCGGTAGTGCGTTGCACCACCCGTTGCTCCAGCAAATGCCCGGATGAGCGCAAGTTTTCCACCAGGTTTTGCCGGGCTTGCCAGGTGGTGGCCTGGGCCTGGGCTTTTTCGCGCCGCATTACGTAATATTGGTCGAGCAGGGCATAGGCCAATACCAGCATCTGGATCGCGGCCCCGAGTTGCAAGCCATCGTCGGTGAAAAAACTGGCGGGTATCAGATTGAAGGAATGGATCGAATACGGCACCAGCGAAATGACGATCATGGCAAGCGAGCCGACAAAGAAACCGGCATTGCGCTGGCGACGCCAGGCACAGACGCAACTGGTGTAGAACACCAGCAATGCCGCGCTGGCATCACACACCATGGCCAGCATGATGGCATGGTAAAACGACAGCATCAGCAGCAGCGGCAGGGTGAGGTGAATCACGATCATCCCGACCAGCAGCCGATCCAGCGCGGGCACCAGTTGGCGGGTGCCCAGCATGCGCCGCATGAACACCAACAGGCCCACCGCTGACAGCGACAAGCCTGTTTGGGTTGAGAGCGTAATCCAGTGCCCGGCACCGGCATTGATCCATTCATTGGCAAGGCCAGTGTGGCTGGCAATGGTGGCGGTCACACACAGGCTATAGCAGACATACCACAGATAACTCAGGCTGCGCAGGGTAAGAAACAGCAGCAGGTTAAATACGATCAGCGCCAGTGCCAGCCCGAAAAAACCGGCCTGCAGCATGTAATCGCTTAACTCGTGGCTGTGAAAATCGCCGGGCGACCACAACGTGGCCGGAATTTCCATGCGATCCGGCCCGGCAATACGGAAATACAGAATTTGTTCGCCGTAGGCACCGACCCGCAAAGGAAATACCGGAAAGCGATGGGGATAGGGCCAATCTGAAAAAGCGACGGCATTGCCAGCGCGTTGCAATTGCAGGCTGCCATCGGCAGCGCTTTGCCATACTTCGATCCGTTCCAGATGCGCCCACTTGATTTCAACCATTTTGTCGATATCGAGTTCGCTGGTGTTTTTCAGGTGTAGCCGCAACCACCAGGCTGATCGGGTGAAACCAAAATGGAGTTCACGCCCTTGCGCCCCTGCCGGGCTGGGCTGAAAATGCGCACCCATGCTGCGCACCTGCTCAATCGTGAAGGTTTGTTGACGATCTTCCAGTACCTGGAACCAGGGGGCCAGCAGCAACTGATTGGCGTTGGCTCCGCTCACTTCCAGCGCATTGTCGTGGCTACCGGTCTGGCTCTGGCCGTTCAAGCCGTGCAGGCACAGCCAGCAGCACAGCACAATCCGCGCCAGCAAGCTGTATCGGGTTTTCATGTGCGGCACCGGGCAAATAATGGCCCGCACCGTGCCAGCCTGTTCTTTTTCATATGACCCACCTCGCCTGGAATGAGCAACTTCGTCCGGCTGCTGCCTGCTACTTGCTACTTGCTTTTGGCTAATGATATCGCATAAGTGGCGCGGTTTTTTTATCGGCCATGGCCCACAATACCCGGGCCGCTGCCGGTTTGGGCAAACCAGCGCGACATACCCGATGAATTTTCTTGCTCCGGAGCGCGAGTTTGGCGCATTGCTTCAGGATCGTGGCATACTTCAATCTTTCAGGACAGCATATAAGAGCAGGAATTCTATGGCGCTCGATGTTTCACTATACAAAAAGAGGGTGTTGCTTTTAGCGCAAACCTTTTTTATCAAGGATAATCGTGCCGGGTTATTGCAATGCGCGCACCGCTACGATTTTGATATCCAGTTTTTTGACCAAATGCGCGCCTTCGTGGCGGCCGCCAAAGAAGCCGACCCGGCTTGCCTGTTTGTGGTTGATCTGGATGTGCTGGCCAATATTCAGCATGAGCTACAACACCAGCGCAAAAAAACCCTGATGCTGAGCGATTTGCTGGAAGCCTTGCCTTCCGAGCACCATTATGTTTATCTGCAGACCGAACGCCAGGGGGTGCGCTTTCTATTGCAGCAAATGCTGGTCGATCATAATTGTCTGGCGTATGCGCAAAAACCGATTGCCAACGATGTGCTGGTCGATAAACTGTTCAACCTGTTTGCGCGGCAAAAACGCAGCGAAGTCAGCCGGGTGGTCTATCTGGGCGTGGGCGAGCATTTTGATATCGAGATGCTGCGCGAAAACCGGGTCGAATTTGTGCGCCACACCGACGCCACCACGCTGCACCGCCTGGTCAAGCAAATCCAGCCTGATATTGTCGTGATTGAACAAGTTGAATACACCGGTACTGAAGCGATCGCGCGCGTGATCAGCAAAAACATTGAGGCCGATCCGGGCCGCGAAATTATTCTGCTGCTGCGCCAGCATGATGCCGAACTGGAACGGCGCGCCTTTGGCAGTGGCTTTGACGATGTGCTGCAAGTTAATGACAGTGGCGTTTTGACGCGCCATTTACTCAACCGCATTGGCAAAATCCGGGTCAGCAAAGACCTGATCAGCCGCGACCGCGCCACTGGCTTGTTGAATAAAATCGGCTTGCAACAAAGGGCGCAGGATTTGATTCGGCTCGCAACCCAGGAGGTGCCGGTACGCCCCATGGCGTTTGGTGTGATCGATATCGACAAATTTAAAACCATTAACGATACCTGGGGCCATTATTTTGGTGACATCGTCATCAAGCGCTTGTCGATGGTGCTCTCGAATATGGTGGGGGAGCAAGATTTGTTGAGCCGCTTTGGCGGGGAAGAATTCGTTTGCCTGTTCTGGGATTGCACGCTGGAGCAAGGCAAGCAAAAACTCGATCAAATGCGCGAAGCGTTTGGCGAAATTGCGTTTGAAGTGGCACCGGGCGAAATCAAACATTTTTCCTTCAGTGGCGGGGTGGCCGCTTATCCGGAATACACCACCGAGAATGAATTATTCTTGCGGGCCGACGCCAAGCTGTATGAAGCCAAGCAAGGCGGGCGCAATCAGATTTGTATTTAGTTTGTATGAAGCCAGCTAATCAGGAGCTGTTATGAATCCATTGCGCGTCTTATCCGGTTTGCTGTTGCTCGCAGCCTGCTGTCTGGCACAGGCACAAGCACTGTATCGTTGCGGCAATACCTATCAGGACAAGCCTTGCCCGGCTGGTCAAGTTGGCAAAATCGTCAAAAAAGATATTGGTACTGCCGATACGCCGTTGGCCGGAATTGATTCACAATGCGCTCGCCGTGGTCAGGACGTGCAAAAGTTGGTTTGGGCGCGCGAAGCAGGGGCAACCCAGGCGCAAATGATGGAGAAGGCGCAAAGCGATGAAGAGCGCGATTTGATTGTGCAGGTTTATGTTCAACGCGCCAGTGCTTCGGAAATGAAGCGTCTGGTCGAAGCCAATTGTGTAAAAGAGAAACAATTGGCAGCGCAAAATGGATTTGTCCGGCCCGCGGCCAGGAATGCCGATAATGGCAGTGCTGCGCGTAGTGCGGCCAGTGCGGCCAGGGCCGATGGCGGTGAGGAAGGTAATGTGCAAAAGAACCGTGCCGACGATGCCGAAAAAAAGAAGCAGGTCTGTGATAGGTTGCGCGAAAATATTCTCAATGTCATCAACTTGCAGCGCAAAGGTGGTACCGCCAGAGAAATGGAAGAGTATAGCAAGCGCAAGCGCGAGCTCGATAGTCAGACTGCCAAAGCCGGTTGTTAAGGCGTGTATGTCCGGGTCAAGGCAGCAGGTGGCAAGCGGGTGTACTGGCAAACCCATGAAAGCAATGCCACCGCACGTAGCCT
>JBDLSU010000627.1:0-10465 GCA_039799405.1 Pseudomonadota bacterium
TTTATCCATTGCATCCTCGGGATCAGGGGGGGTAGTGCTGGCGGGGGGGGCTTATTTTTTGCGGCGGTTTTGTTGCTCAAACTCGCGTTTGACGCGGTCGCGCCGGATTTTATCATACATATCATGGGCCTTGTTTTTATCCAGCCCCAGCATGCGCTCCAGAAATTCAAACCAGACAAAGGTTGCGGCGAAGGCGAGAATGACCCACCACCAGGACATTTCGGCAAAGCGCCATACTTCAAAATACTTGAGGCCGATCAGTAAAACCGTGAGTATGATCAGTGGCATGATGATTCCTTGAAGACAATTACATCCGCTAAGTGTGTAACGCTTCTGTCTTGCTGTCAACTGCTTCCTGCTGCCGGGCGTTGTGGAGCCTGCAAGTGAGCAGTTGGTGTGGGAAAACACGCTACAATATCGCAATTTAATTCTTTGGGGAAAATGATGAAAACGACTTTATGGATCGCTGCCGTAGCGAGTATGTTGGTGTCAGGTAGTGCCATGGCCAGTCCTGATTTGGCAAAATCGAAGAATTGCATGACCTGCCATGCGATTGACAAAAAAGTCGTTGGCCCGGCTTTTAAAGATGTGGCTGCCAAATATGCAGGGCAAAAAGATGCAGAAGCCAAATTGGCCACCAAAATACTGAAAGGTGGTAGTGGTACCTGGGGTGCCGTGCCGATGCCAGCCAATACCCAGGTTTCGGATACCGAATCCCATGTCCTGGCGAAATGGGTGTTGACCCAGAAGTAAGACATGATTTACTTTGTATCATGAAATGAAAAAAGCGCTCAATGAGCGCTTTTTTTTGTGGCAACCGAGACCAGCTTGCTGGCAAAGCGCGCCTGCGGACGCGCTTTGCTGGATTGATTACTTGGTAACGGTCAGAATTTCACGTTTGCCAGCTTTGTAGGTGTACAAAGTCAGGGTGCCGTCTTTTACGTCGCCCTTGGCATCAAATGCGATTTGACCCGTCACGCCCTTGTAGTTGGTTTTGCCAACGAAAGGCAAGTATTTTGCTGGTTCAGCCGAATTGGCCTTCTTCATGGCTTCAACCATCACCATTACTGCGTCATACACATACGGTGCATAGATTTCTACCTTGACGCCAAATTTCTTCTGATAAGCGGCTTTGAAGTCTTCAATGCCTTTCTTGCCTGCATCTTCCACGCCACCGGCTTCAGCACACACGACCTGGCCGTCAGCAATTGCATCACCAGCCATTTTTGGCAAGGAGTCAGTACACAGGCCATCACCACCCATGAACTTGGCATTGATACCGAGTGCTTTCATTTGTTTCAGCATGGGGCCAGCTACGGCATCCATACCGCCGAAGAACACCAGATCAGGGTTTTTCGATTTGATTGAAGTCAGAATCGCATTGAAGTCGGTCGATTTGTCGGTGGTGAACTGGGTTGCCACGATTTCTGCACCGGAACCGGCTTTCGATTTTACGCCCTTGACGAATTCTTCTGCTACGCCTTGGCCGTAGGCAGTACGGTCATCGATGACGGCGATCTTTTTGGCTTTGGAGATTTGTACTGCATAGCGACCCAGTGTGCCACCCAATTGACCGTCATTGGCCACCACGCGGAACGCGGTTTTGAAACCTTGTTGGGTGTATTTGGGATTGGTTGCGGATGGTGAGATTTGTGGAATGCCTGCGTCAGAGTAGATTTTGGAAGCAGGGATGGTGGTGCCGGAGTTCAAGTGACCGATCACGCCATTGACTTTGGCATCGACCAGTTTTTGTGCGGCAGCGGTACCTTGTTTTGGATCACCAGCATCATCTTCTGCCAGCAGTTCAAATTTGGCTTTTTTGCCGCCGATGGTGACGCCTTTGGCATTCAATTCGTCAATGGCCATTTTGGCACCATTTTCATTGTCTTTACCCAGGTGAGCGATAGAGCCGGAAACTGGGCCAACGTGACCGATTTTGATAACCAGATCTTGCGCCATGGCGCTACCTGCGAAGGCGAAGGCAATTGCGCCAACCAAAGGAATAATTTTTGTGCTGAACTGCATGGATATTCTCCTAACAATGAAAAGGGTCTGTTTGTAACCGGGCTACATAACTATTTTTTTATTCCTGCTTGTCATGAAAACTGCGCACCTGAAGTGTTGCACCTGAAGTGCGAATGGGAACGAGTATCTGGACAGCGAGAAAGGTACAGCATATCAATCCGTAAGCAAAGCGTTTTTATGTGGTTTTGATGCATGGTTTTCGATTTTTATATGGTGTATGCCGCATACTGCCGACATGACAGCAACGGTTCAGCAGGAAGCTGGTTGACAATCTACGGATTATTTGTAAAACACCGCGTAAAAATTGACTGTTGCAACTCAACAACGATGGCGGGAAATTCGAGCTGCGAAAGACAATCGCTTCGGCTTTGCACAAACAGAGACATAATTTTGCTGTTAGATTCGGCAGGTGTTGGTAAAATCGCGCTTGGCTTTCCCGATTCGTCCACTATTCATCCACTAATCCACTACTCGCCGGTCACGCCGTCGCTCATTCTTATGCGCACAGATAATTCCAAATCAACTCCTCCTGTCATTTCCCGTCTGGATTACACCCCACCCAATTACCTGGTGCATACCGTGGAAATGGGTTTTGATCTTGACCCGGCCGCGACCACGGTTTGTAGCCGTCTCACCCTGAGCCGCAATCCGGCGGTGAATGGCAAAAACGCTCGTGAGATTGTGCTCAATGGCGAGCAGCAAAAACTGGTGCGCCTGCGCATGAACGGCAAGGTGTTGGGCAAGAAAGACTATCAGCTTAGCAGCACCGAATTGCGCATTGCCAAGGCACCGGATGAAGTGACACTGGAAATTGAAACCATCTGCGCGCCGGAAAAAAATACCTCGCTGTCCGGCCTGTACACGTCCAACGGCAATTTTTTCACCCAGTGCGAAGCCGAAGGTTTTCGTCGCATTACCTACTTCCCGGATCGCCCGGATGTCATGGCCAAATTCACCATCATGTTGCGCGCCGACAAAAAGCGCTATCCGGTGCTGCTGTCCAACGGCAATCTGATTGAAGAGGGTGATCTGGGTGATGGTCGTCACTACGCCAAGTGGGAAGATCCGTTCAAAAAGCCGTCGTATCTGTTTGCGCTGGTGGCGGCGCAACTGGTATGTCAGGAAGAAAAATATACCCTCAAATCGGGACGCGAAGTGCTGTTGCAAGTGTGGGTGGAACACGGCAATCTGGACAAGACCCAGCATGCGATGGAATCGCTGAAAAACAGTATCCGCTGGGATGAAGAGCGCTATGGCCTGGAACTCGATCTGGACCGCTTCATGATCGTTGCCACTGGCGACTTCAATATGGGCGCGATGGAAAACAAGGGCCTGAATATTTTCAATACCCGCTTTGTGCTGGCCAATCCACGGGTCGCCACCGATGTCGATTATGCCGATATCGAAGCCGTGGTCGGGCACGAATATTTCCATAACTGGACCGGTAACCGCGTCACTTGCCGCGACTGGTTCCAGTTGTCGCTGAAAGAAGGCCTGACCGTGTTCCGCGATCAGGAATTTTCCGCCGACATGATTGGCACCGACTCGGGCCGCGCAATCTGCCGCATCGATAATGTGCGCATCTTGCGCCAGGTGCAGTTTGCTGAAGATGCAGGCCCGATGGCGCATCCGGTACGGCCTGATTCCTATGTCGAAATCAATAATTTCTACACGGCCACGGTCTACAACAAAGGCTCGGAAGTGGTACGCATGTACCAGACCCTGGTAGGGCGCGAGGGCTTTCGCAAGGGCATGGATTTGTACTTCCAGCGCCATGACGGCCAAGCCGTTGCATGTGATGATTTCCGCGCCGCCATGGCCGATGCCAACGGGCGCGATTTCAAGCAGTTTGAACGCTGGTATAGCCAGGCCGGTACGCCCAAAGTCAAGGCCAGTGGCAAATACGATGCTGACAAGCAGACTTATGAACTGACGCTGGCCCAGCGCAGCGAGCCGAGCCCGGGCCAGCCGAAAAAACAGCCGTTCCATATTCCTGTCGCAGTCGGTTTGCTGGGTGCCGATGGCGCTGATATGCCATTGACCCTGCAGGATGCGCCAGCAGGCGCTGCCGCCAGCACCGTGGTGCTGGAACTGACCAAGGCCAAACAAGGCTTTGTCTTTACCGGGGTAAAACAAGCGCCAACTCCGTCGCTGCTGCGTGATTTTTCAGCACCGGTCGAGCTGGAATACGCCTACACCGAAGCCGAATTGCTGCATCTGTTTGGTAATGACAGCGATGCTTTTAATCGCTGGGAAGCCGGGCAGCGCCTGATGATGGCGCGTTTGCAGGCACTGGCGCGCGCGGCCCAAAAGGGCTCCAAGCTTGAGCTTGATAGCACCCTGATCGAAGCCATGCGTACTTGCCTGAACGATCAGCGGCTCGACCCGGGCTTCCGCGATCTGGCCCTGACGCTGCCGGCAGAAAACGTGATTGCCGAAGCCATGGTTGATGCGGATCCGGTCGCAATTCGCCAAGCGCGCCAGTTTGTGCGGCAGGCGGTGGGGCAGGCCCTGAAGGCTGATCTGCTGGCGGCGTATTCGGCCAATCTGACCCCGGGTGATTATTCGCCTGACGCTACTTCAAGCGGTCGCCGTAGCCTGAAAAACCTGGCCTTGCATTATTTGTTTGCGGTGCCGGATGCGCAAATTCTGGCACTGGCTCAAGCCCAGTTTGATGACGCCAACAATATGACCGACCGTCTGGCCGCCTTGACCGCACTGGTCAATCTGATGGACGATGGCATGAGCCGTGCCGATGCCAAGCTGGCGGCCAAAGCCTGCGAAAAGGCGCTGGCCCGCTTCTACAAGGATTTCCAGAAAGACGCGCTGGTGGTGGATAAATGGTTTGCGCTGCAATCAACCGCCATGGGCACCACGGTGGCCGCGATGCGCAAGCTGACCGAACATGCGGCCTTCACGCTGAAAAACCCGAACCGGGTGTATAGCTCGGTGCTGACCTTCTGCAAAAACAATCCGGCCCAGTTCCACGCGGCTGACGGTAGCGGTTATGAGTTCTGGGCCGAAAACGTGCTGGCCCTGAATGCACTCAATCCGCAGGTCGCTTCGCGCGTGGCCCGTAGTCTGGATCGCTGGCGCAACTATGCACCGGCATTGCAGGCCAAGATGCAAAAAGCCTTGCAAAAGGTAGCCAAGGCCAAGGGCTTGTCCAGTGACGTGCTGGAAATTATCACCAAGGCGCTGGCGGCCTGAGTTAGCACATAAGGTTACGCCACAAGGTTATCCCATAAGGAGAGCGGTATGAAACGTATCAGTTTGACGCAGTATCTGGTGGAAGAGCAACGCCTGCACAATACCATTCCAGCCGAATTGCGGCTGTTGATTGAAGTGGTGGCGCGCGCCTGTAAAACCATCAGCCATGCGGTTGGCAAGGGCGCGCTGGGCGATGTGCTGGGCACGGCCGGTAGTGAAAACGTGCAGGGTGAAATACAGAAAAAGCTGGATGTGATTTCCAATGAAATTTTGTTGGAGGCCAATGAATGGGGCGGCCATCTGGCGGCGATGGCGTCGGAAGAAATGGAAACCATTCACCTGATTCCCAACCGCTATCCGCGCGGCGAATACATGCTGTTGTTCGATCCGCTCGATGGTTCCAGCAATATTGATGTGAATGTCTCGATTGGTACCATTTTCTCGGTGCTGAAAGCACCGGAAGGCATGCAAACTCCGACCGAACAAGACTTTTTGCAACCGGGCAGCCGTCAGGTGGCGGCTGGTTATGCGGTGTATGGGCCACAAACCGTGCTGGTGCTGACCACTGGCAATGGCGTCAATTGCTTTACCCTGGATCGGGAAATGGGTTCCTGGGTATTGACCCAGCGCGACGTGAAAATTCCGGAAGCCACGCGCGAATTCGCCATCAATGCCTCCAATGCGCGCCACTGGCATCCGCCGGTCAAACGCTATATTGATGAAATGCTGGCCGGTAAAACCGGGCCGCGTGGCATCGATTTCAATATGCGCTGGATTGCTTCGATGGTGGCGGACGTACACCGGATTTTGTCGCGCGGCGGCATTTTCATGTATCCGGCCGATCTGCGTGATACCAGCGTACCGGGCAAGTTGCGCCTGATGTATGAAGCCAATCCGATGGCCTTCATCGTCGAGCAAGCAGGCGGTGCTGCAACCGATGGCAAGCAGCGCATCATGGATATTCAGCCGACCAAGCTGCATCAACGCGTGCCGGTGTTTTTGGGATCGAAAAACGAGGTGGAGCTGGTGAGCAGTTACCACCAATAATGGGTGAGCAGGGTAGGGCACGGCGTGCCGTGGCGGTGGTTGCAGGATGGTATCGGCAGCCATCATGCCACAGCAGGTTGAATTCAATCGCAGTTAAACAGGAGCGGTAATGAAGTTGAGCAAGTTGGCATTCGCAGCATGTTGTATGGTGGCAGGGTTCAGCAGTAGCGGGGTAGTCGCCAAGGCCGACCCCAACAAGGTTTTGCATGTCACCTTTGAAGCGGCTGACGACGGTTTTGATTTGATGCGCACCAATAGCATGTATTCGACCTGGGCGGCGCGCAATATTTTTGAAAACCTGCTGACCTATGATTACCTGGCGCGCCCGCTCAAGCTCAAGCCGATGCTGGCCGAAGCCATGCCCGAAATTACCGAGGGCGGCAAAGTATTTACGGTGCGCATCAAAAAAGGCATTTACTTCACGCCCGATCCGGCCTTCAACGGCCAACGCCGCGAGCTGGTGGCGCAAGACTTTATCTATACCATCCAGCGCGTGATGGATCCGGTTAATCGCTCAACCCAGTCGGGTGATTTTGAAGACAAAATCGAAGGTCTGGACGAACAGGTGGCACTGGCCAAAAAGACCGGCAAGTTTGACTACAATGCGCCGATTGCCGGATTGAAGGCACTCGATCGCTACACCTTGCAATACCGCCTGAAGCGCCCGGATTACACTTTTTTATACCTTATGGCTGATGGTGCCAGTGCGCCGGTAGCGCGTGAAGTGGTGGAAAAATATGGCCTTGAGAGCGGACGGCACCCGATTGGCACTGGGCCGTATATTTTGAAAGAATACGTGCCGCGCAGCAAAATCGTGTTTGAAGCCAATCCTGACTATCGCAGCACGGTGTGGGATCTGCAAGCCGGTAGCGACGCCTGGGACCAGCAAATTGTGGCCGACATGAAGGGCAAGAGCTTGCCACAAATCGGCCGGGTTGAAGTCAGCATCATCGAAGAAAACCAGGGGCGCTGGCTGGCTTTTGCCAGCGGACAAAGCGATTTTGACCTGTTGCCCGAAATTGTGGTGCCCAAGGTGCTCGATGGCGATAAACTCAAGCCTGACCTGGCCAAACGGGGCGTTCGCCTGTACCGTTTTATTGAGTCCGGCAGCATGAGTACGTTTTTCAATTTCCGCGATCCGGTAGTCGGTGGTTATAGCAAGGAAAAAATCGCACTGCGGCGCGCGATTGCGATGGCCTACGATGTGCAGGCGGTGATTACCCAGGCCTATTTCGGCCAGGGTGTCAAGGCCGAGATGGATGTGCCGCCGAGTGTGGCGGGCCATGTGCCGGCGTACCATAACAGTATTCGCCATAACCCGGAGCTGGCAAAAAAATTGCTCGACAAGTTTGGTTACCGGGTCGGGGCCGATGGTTTTCGCACGCTGCCCGATGGCAAGCCGCTGGTGATTAAAATTCATTCCGCACCGCAGGTGCGTGACAAAACCAAAATGGAAGTGTGGCGCAAAGCGTTAAATGGTATTGGCTTGCGCGCCGAGTTTCCGATTGCCGGGTTTGCCGATAATTTGCAAGCCGCCTACAAATGCAAGTTGCCCATGTTTGGCCTGGGTAATACCGCTGCGATTCCCGATGGCAGTGATTTCATGACCACCTATTATGGCCCGAATGCCGAGCGTGGAAATTTTGGCTGTTATCAATCCAAAGTGTTTGATGATGCCTTTGCCAAGGCGCGCACCGTGCCACCGGGCAGCCCGGAACATTTGCAACTATATCGCACCATGACGCGGCAACTGGAAGCCGATACCGCGCGTGTGGTGGAGTTATGGCGCTACCGCAACTGGGTGATTCAACCCTGGGTCAAGGGCTATAAAAAACATCCGATTTTACATGCCGACTGGATGTATCTGGACGTGGACAAGCGTTAAGCTTCCTGCTGTTTCAACCACTCGATAAATGCATCGAGTGGCATCGGTTTGGCGACCAGAAAGCCTTGCACCACATCGCAACCCAGATTGCGGATCATGTCCAGATCGTCTTCGCTCTCCACACCTTCGGCCACGGTGCGCAAATTCAGACGGCGTGCCAGATCGATGCTGGACTCCAGAATGATTTTGGAGGCCGGGTTTTTGGCGGCACTGGCGACAAACGATTGATCGACCTTCAGTTCGGTGAAGGGCAGGCGACGCAACTGGTCAATGGTGGAATAGCCAGTGCCAAAATCGTCAATCGACAAACCGATGCCTTTCAGGCGCAGGCGCAATAACACATCCAGGCCGATGCGGGCGTCATGCATCAGGCCTGGTTCGGTAATTTCCAAGATCAATTTTTCCGGTGCAATATCGTTCAGTTGCAATTCGCGGTCGATAATGTCGGGTAAATTCAGTGTGGCCAGCGTCGAAGCGGCCAGATTGACTGCCAGTTTGAGATCCACAAAACCTTGCTGCTGCAGTTTTTTGCTGGCGGCCAGGGTCTGGCTCAAAATGGTAATGAATAATTGATCAATCAGGCCATGCATTTCCATCAGTGGCACAAAGGCAAACGGTGAAATCACGCTGCCATCCGGACGCCGCCAGCGCGCCAGGGCTTCGGCACCGTAGGGTTTGAGGGTAATGGCATCGACCTTGGGCTGGAACCAGGGTACAAATTCGCCGCGCAACAAGCCTTCGGTGACATCGGTGGGGCGTAATACCGGCACTTGCGAGCGCGGCTTGGCCAGACGCCGTTCGCCAAATTGCAAGTTCAAAATGTCGAAAAAGCGTTGTGGGGTGAAAGGTTTTGCCAGCGTGCCCAGAATGCGCAGGCCATGGGCTTGTGCCAGTTCGTAAATGGTCGAGAGCAAATCGGCATTGCCGCTGATGATGATGATGGCACCGGTATAGTTGGCGTCGGCCAGGTGGCGCAAAAATTCGACACCATCCATGCCCGGCATATTCAGGTCGCAAACCATCACGTCGATGGGTTCGGCATCGTTTTTCAACTCTTGCAGGGCAGCGTGACCATTGCCGGCAAAGCGGATATGGTGGATGCCACGCGATGACAGCAGCCGGGTCAGGTAATTCAGGATGAAAGGATCGTCATCAATCAACATCAGTTGCAGTGTCGCCAGCTCGGGGTTGATTTCAGGTTCGGGTACTGTTGGGGCATTCAGATGCGGTAGCGCCAGAATCCGCTCTTCGGTTTCCTGTAGCGACGCTACCAGATTCGGTAATTCGCGTTCCATTTGTTCCCAGTCGGCGCGCAAACCGGATTGTTCGGCGCGTTGGCAAATGTCGGAAAGCGCGGTGGCACCGATCATGCGCGCCGAACCCTTGAGGCGGTGGGTGGCGCGTACAAAATCCTGACCATTGCGGCTACCCAGTGCGTTGGTGGCATCGGCCAGGCATTCGCGTGCGGATGCCAGAAAGCCATGCAACATGCGTCCGGCTTCTTCCATATCGTTATCCCCCAGCATGGCGGCCAGGGTTTCCAGATAATCGGCATAGGCCGGATGTTGTTGCGGTGGCTGTTTTTGCGGCGTACCGTGGCTTTGCCGTGCCTCCGGGCTGAGCCATTTGTTGAGCGTGTTTTGCAGTTGATGCAAATGCACCGGTTTAACCAAAAAATCATCCATGCCAGCCGCAATACAGGCTTTGGCGGCATCTTTGGCAGAGTTGGCTGTCAGTGCCACAATTGGCGTATGGTCGCCAGTAACAGTTTCGCGCTTGCGGATCGCCTGCGCCAGTTCATAGCCATCCATCACTGGCATATTGCAGTCGGTAATCAAAAGCTGGTAGTGCCCGGACTGCCACATTTGCAAGGCTTCGCTGCCATCGCAGGCAAAATCAACCCGGTAGCCGAGTTTTTCGATCTGGCGTTGCAGCAGCTTGCGGTTCGGTTCGTGATCTTCGGCCGCCAGAATGCTGGCATCAAGGTTGACCGCGCTACGTTCTTTGGCGTTTTCCGACAGGGGCAGTTCAAACCAGAAGGTGCTGCCGGAACCGGGGTTGGATTCAACCCCGATGTCGCCCTGCATCGCCTGCACCAGAGTTTTGGTGATCACCAGACCAATACCAGTGCCTTCGACCTGACCGCGTTCGGCACCAATGCGGTTAAACGGCTGAAATAATTCATGGATGCGATCCGCTGGAATGCCCTGTCCGCTGTCGCGAATACTGATGCGCAGCAGATTCTTCGGGCGTTGCTGAGCCCGGATTTCAATTTGCCCGCCTTCGCGGTTGTATTTG
>JBDLSU010000628.1:0-6816 GCA_039799405.1 Pseudomonadota bacterium
CCTTCGACCTGCTGCGCCAGATCGAGCAGGTTTTTTACATCGTCTTCATTGGCCAGCCGTTCGGCCAACAAGGGCTCTTCTGCAATCGCATCGGCAATGGTGACGTGCTTGCCGGGTTTGAATGGAATCAGTTTGGAAATGCCGTCGCAAAACATATAGCTCAGATCGAGCACTCGGCCCACGTCACGCACCGCGCCCTTGGCCGCCATGGTTCCGAAGGTGGCGATCTGCGACACCGCTTCCTTGCCGTACAAATCCTTGACGTGCTGAATAACGCGGTCGCGCCCTTCCTGGCAAAAATCAATATCGAAGTCGGGCATCGAGACCCGTTCCGGATTCAGGAAGCGCTCGAACAGCAGGTTATACGCCAGCGGGTCAAGATCGGTAATCAACAGCGCATACGCCACCAGCGAACCGGCACCGGAACCCCGCCCGGGGCCAACCGGCACGCCGTTTTCTTTGGCCCAGCGAATAAATTCGGCCACGATCAAAAAGTAGCCGGGAAAACCCATTTTGATGATGGTATCGAGCTCAAATTTGAGCCGCCCCTCATAGCGCTCGCGCACCGCTTCGCGCTTGGCGGGATCGGGGAACAGGTGCAACATGCGCTTTTCCAGCCCGGCTTTCGATTCGGCCACCAGAAATTCGTCAATCGTCATGCCCGGGGTCGGGAAATTCGGCAGCTTGGGTTTGCCCAGTTCCAGCGTCAGATTGCAGCGTTTGGCGATTTCGACCGAGTTTTGCAATGCAATCGGTAAATCGGCAAACAATTCCTGCATTTGCTCGCGGGTTTTAAAGCATTGCTGGGCATTGAAACGCTTGACCCGGCGCGCATTGGCCAGAATTTCACCTTCGGCAATACAGGTGCGCGCTTCATGGGCGATGAATTCATCTTCTGACAAAAATTGAATCGGGTGGGTTGCCACCACCGGCAAGCCCAGCTTGGCCGCCAACACCAGATGCTGGCGCAACAGGCTTTCGGCATTAGGATGACCGCCACGTTGGATTTCGATATAAAAACTGCCGGGAAAGATCGCCGCCCATTGTGTGGCGTATTGCTCGGCCAGCGCCAGATTGCCATTTTCCAGCGCCGCGCCGACATCGCCAAATTGCGAGCCGGAAAGCGCAATCAAGCCGTTTTCCCCACCATTGGCGCTCAATGCCTGCAACCATTCCGGGCGGATTTCGGCACGGCCTTTGAATTGATTGTTGAGCCAGGCTTCAGACAATAATTCACACAATTGCAAATAGCCGTGGCGATTTTTAACCAGCAACAGCAGGCGTGACGGTTTGTCGCGATTGGCATCGTTGCTGATCCAGACATCACAGCCAACAATCGGCTTGATGCCCTTGCCGCGCGCGGCTTTATAGAATTTGACCATGCCAAATAAATTGGCCAGATCGGTAATTGCCAAGGCTGGTTGCTGGTCCTTGGCGGCGGCGGCAACCACATCGTCCAGCCTGACCAGGCCATCGACGATGGAGTATTCGGAATGCATCCGGAGATGGATAAAGTTTGCGGGGTTAGGTAGGCTCATCATGGGCATATTTTACATGCTGGCGGCAAGCATCCTGTGGCGCGGCCCGGGCATATCCTGATTAATTTACTTGGGCTTGCGCTGTCCCTGCTGGCGACAAGGGTATATAATTGCGACAAATCAATGACTTAGCCCAAACCCCATGGAAACAGCCCACCCTTACGTCAATATCTCTGCTTACAAATTTATCACCCTCGAAGATACAGCCGCGATGCGCCCGGTTTACCAGGCCAAATGCAAGGAACTCAATCTGTGCGGCACCATTTTACTCACCCCCGAGGGCATCAATTTATTCTTGTGCGGCTTGCGTGAAGAAATCGATGCCATGCTGGCCTGGCTGCGCAGCGATGCACGCCTCTCGGACCTGCAAGCCAAGGAAAGTTTTTCCGCCAAACGCGCCTTCAAGCGCATGCTGGTCAAGCTGAAGAGTGAAATTATCACCATGCGCCACCCGCTTATCCGCCCGGAACTGGGTCGCGCGCCAGCAGTGGATGCGCCCACGCTCAAGCGTTGGCTCGATAGCGGTGTCGATGATGCTGGTCGCCCGGTGGTGATGATGGATACCCGCAATGCGTTTGAGGTTGATGTCGGCAGCTTTGACAATACGCTCGACTATCGCATTAGCAAGTTCAGCGAATTTCCCGATGTCGTAGCGCAGCAGCGCGATCAACTGCTTGACAAAACCGTAGTCACCTTCTGTACCGGTGGCATCCGCTGTGAAAAAGCGGCAATCCATATGAAAAACGTCGGCTACGAGCATGTGTATCAGCTTGAAGGCGGGATTTTGAAATATTTTGAGGAAGTGGGTGGCGCGCACTACCATGGCGATTGCTTTGTGTTTGACTATCGCACCGCGCTGGACCCGAATCTGCAACCTTCGAGCAAAACCTCGTGCTATGCCTGCCGCGCTATTTTGAGTGAGGAAGAACAGGCTTCACCGCAGTACCAGATCGGTGTGTCATGCCCGCATTGCTATAAGGCTGCAGCCTGACGCGCCAGCTTGCACGCCCGGCTGCCTGGCCGGGCTGGCGGGGCAAATTGCGCTGCCGCAATCTCCCCCTATCGTGCGTTGTGCTTATTTCTTCGCTACAAAATAGCCAGCCAGCTTGTTGATATCGGTTGGTGCCAACACCCCGGCAGCGGCGCGCAAACGCATATACGCCTGCAGATAGTTGTAACGCGCTTGCGCCAGATCACGCTGGGCTGTGTAAAACTGCTGGCGCGCATTCAACAGATCCAGATTAATCCGCACCCCGCCCTTGATACTTTGCTGGGTCGCGGTTATCAGCAAACGAGCCGAATCTACCGCCTTACCCAAGGCATCAAGCCGTGCAATACTGCCAACCACGGTATTGTATTGGCGCTGCAAATCGTTCAAAATCCGGTCAGAGCGCACATCCTGATCGGCTTTGGCACGCAAATAGCTGGAAGTTGCCTGATTGGTACCGGCACTCACGCTCCCCCCGGCAAACAAGGGAATACTTAATTGAATGCCGACGCTGCGATTTTTATTTTCCTGATTAATCTGATTGGTCGATTCCGAGGTGGTATTGCTATAACCCGCGACCAGATCCAGACGCGGGTAATGCCCGGCACGGTTGCGATTGACTTCCTGACGCGCCACTTCTACCGCATGAAATTGCGCCTTCAACTCGGGATTATTATCCATGGTCAAGGCCTTCCAGCCAGAGAAATCTGCCGGTTGCAAAGGCATGACCTTGAAATCGGCACCCAGACCATCAATCTGGCCGATTTCGTGCCCGACAATCGCCGCCAGCGCGGCACGACTCACGGCTTGCGAGTCACGCGCCTCCACCACCTGGGCTTCAGCCAGATCAAGCCGGGCCTGGGTTTCCAGTACGTCAGTTTTGGTGCCTTCCCCCTTGGCAAACAAGCGTTCATTGACACGCTTTTGCTCCAGCAGGGTATCACGCTGGGCCTGTGCCAGGTTGACCTGCTCGGAAGAAAACAGCACTTCAACATACGCCGAAATCAGACGCACCATCATTTCCTGATGCCGGCTTTGCAGCAAGGCATCGCTGGAACGGGCCTGGGCATTGCCCTGGTAATAGCGGGAAATGGCATCGAAATTAATGATGGACTGGCGCAAATTGACACTGGACTGGATGCTGCTGTAATCCTGGTTGGTGGCAGGAAACTGCGAACGGCGATCCTTGCTGTCGAGATGATTGCGGCTATTGGAATAATTGGCAGACACACTGGGCAATAAACCAGCCAACCCGAGCGCCTTGTTGGCTTGCCCGGCATCGTTTTCATATTTGGCAGAACGATAGGTTGAGTCATGTTGCAGGGCATCCTGATAGGCCTGAATCAAACCGTAGGCCCGGGCAGAACCGGTGCTACCCAATCCTGCCGCCGCCAGCAGCGCCAAAGCCAGCGCTGAACGCTTAAAATGTATTACCACGCTTATTCCTCTCTTAATGCAGTCCGGGTGCGATCCATCAGCGGCTTGAGCAGATAATTGGCAAAAGTACGGTCACCGGTTTTAACAAACATATCGACTGGCATACCGGACTGAACCTTATGATGCGACAGCAATTTCTTGCCCTCGGGTGTTACTTTGACCTTCATTTTATAGTAAGGCTCTCCGGTTCTTTCATCCAACAGGCGATCCGGCGACACATTTGCCACAAAACCCGGGATATGCGGTGTGGTATTTTGGTTAAATGCAGTAAATGTCAAATCCACTTTCAAGCCCGTGGCGACTTTATCGATCAAATGCACCGGAATTTGCCCCTCAATCACCAGTTCATCGTTCCCGGGCACAATTTCCATCATTTTGGCACCTGGCTGCACCACCCCACCCTGGGTAAACACCATCAGGCCCACCACGGTACCGGAAACGGGTGCCTTGACATCGGTGCTGGCGCGGTCGGCATCCTGGCTGGTCAGGCGCTCTTGCAAGGAATCGGCTTCTTTTTTCACGTCGGCCAGTTGCACACGCAGATCACGCTGCACTTCTTGCTGGCGTTGGGCACGGCGTAATTCCAGTTCGGCAATCTGACGTTTGGTACGGCCAATATTACCCACATCCTCGGCCAACGCACCATCAATTTGTGCCATGGTGCGCTCCAGATCCAACACCCGGCTACGTGCAACATAGCCGTCTTTGGTCAATTCGCGCAAACTTTCAAGTTGTTCCTGCAAAATCCTTTTTTGCACCCGCTTGTTTTCACGCGACTCTTCGGTGCCTCTGACCTGTAGTTTTAAGCCAGCAATATTTTCCGAAATCGCTGCCATTTCATTTTGCATGGCCGACTGACGCGCTTGAAATAATTGATTTTGCAATTCAATATTGCTGCTGACGCGTGGATCTTTGCGCTCGGCCAGCAACTCCGCCGGAAACACCACGCTGGATTTACCATCGCGCTCGGCGCTCAAACGCGCTTCCGTGGCGCGGGCATTGAAATACTGGGTGCGCGAGATTTCAGCCTCAGCCTTGGGGCGGATATCATTAAGCCGCAGTAACACATCGCCCGCTTTGACCTGGTCACCTTCCTTGACCAAAATTTCGGCGACTGTACCACCCGTCTGATGTTGCACCTGCTTGCGACTACTTTCCACCACCACCGCACCGGATACCGGAACACCTTTGTCGAGCGGGGCCAACAAGGACCAGACCACGGCACCACCAATGCCCAGAAATACAATCAACCAACCCAGACGGCTATAGGCCCGGGCATCAATGTTAATACCCAGATCCTTGGTATCTCTTGCAATTACATCGGTAACCTGATCGCTTACTTTTACCAGCTTGGTCATACAAATCCCCTTACCCTTGATTGCCGGCCATATTGCCGGACTGCGCTGCGCCTAGTTGCGCCTGTTGCTGTGCCTGTAACTGAGCTTGCTGGGCATTGGCCTGGTTCAGTGCGTTCAAAACCTGATCGGTCGGGCCATACATTTGCGCCACGCCATCACGCAATAACAGCAATTTGCTGGTCGAGCCGATGATGCTGGTGCGATGGGTGATCAAAATGACGGTTTTGCCTTTGGCACGCAATTCATTCACCGCCAACAGCAAGGCTTGCTCTCCGGCGTCATCGAGGTTCGAATTGGGCTCATCCAGCACCAGTAAAGCCGGATCGCCATACAGCGCGCGAGCCAACGCCACGCGCTGTTTTTGTCCGCCGGACAAACCGGCACCACCATCACCCAGGCGGGTATCGTAGCCCTGCGGCAAGCGCAAAATCATGTCATGCACGCCTGCCATTTTAGCGGCACGCACCACCATATCCGAATCCTGTTCACCAAAGCGCGAAATGTTTTCGCTGACGGTGCCACCGAATAATTCAATGTCCTGTGGCAGATAGCCGATATGCGGGCCGAGCTGATCTTTATTCCACTGAAAAATATCTGCACCATCAAGCCGCACCTTGCCGGTGCCCGCAGGCCATACCCCCACCAGCAGGCGGGCCAGGGTGGATTTGCCGGAACCACTGGGGCCAATGACGCCCAGCACATCGCCCGGCAATACGGCGAAGTTCAAACCCTTCAGCACTGGCACCATCATGCCCGGTGGCGCTGCCGATACCGCTTCCAGCGTCAAACCACCAAGCGGCGGTGGCAAGGGCATGCCACCCTGACGCGCCGGATTGTCGGCCAGCAAGGCAGACAAGCGACCATAGGCGCTACGGGTAGTGCTCCAGGTCTTCCACACTGCAATCACCTGTTGCACCGGACTCAGCGCACGGCCAACCAGAATCGAGGCGGCAATCATCATACCCGGCGTCATTTTGCCTTCAATCGCCAGCAAAGCGCCATACCCCAGTACCATCGATTGCAGGGAGATTTGCACAAACTTGGTCAAAGCACCAACCACACCGGCTTTTTCGCTGGCTTCAGCCTGCAATTGCAAAAACTTGGCATGCATTTTTAACCAGCGCCCCATCAGATTGGGCAACATCCCCATCGACTCGATCACTTCGGCGTTGCGCAAATTATTGGTCGCCAGGTTGCCGGATGCAATCGCCATGGTATTGGCATCAGCCAGCGGCTTTTTGGAGACCATTTCATTGGCAATGGCCAGGCCGATCAGGATCAAAACACCCACCAGCGCAAATACCCCGAGCGAAGGCTCAAAGAAGAAAATGATCAGCAAGTTGATTGGAAACCAGGGTGCATCAAAGAACGCGAACAAGGCATTACCGGTAAGAAACTGGCGCAAATTGGTCAGATCGGATAGGGCCTGACCGGCATTGCCGCCAGCGCGCTTCAGATTTTGCTCAAACGCAGCGGTATACACCCGTTTGTTCAA
>JBDLSU010000629.1:0-3285 GCA_039799405.1 Pseudomonadota bacterium
TCCAGCAGGCGTCCCATGGCATCTTTGGTATTGCCGTCGAATTTTGCAAATCCCTCCGGGATTTCATCCACCATTTTCGCAGCATCAATGGTGCACCAATCTGCCCACGCCTTGTGTTCAGCCTTGCTGATGCTGCCCCGGTTGATATCATGATTGCCGGGCACCACAAACAGGCGCGATTTGTCGCAACCACATAAGGCCAATACTTGATCGAAAAATTGCCGCGCCATTGCGTATTGCTGGCCCAGGCTTTGATTACTCAATGCACCAAATGCAATATCGCCCGTGCAAAATATCAAATCCACCTTTAATTGATGGTGTGCAAGCTGTTCAGACAAAAATTTGATTAATGCGGTGCGCGCAGTGCTATCCTGCCATTCGTTGGTTGGCAGAAAATGAATATCGGAGAGGTGCAACCAAACGAGTTTGCTCATGAGAGAGTTTTCATCGGTTATTGATCATGGCATGAATGATGCATACGGCCGATTGTAAGCGAAAATGCTGCACGATTATCTTTGAGAAATCAAAATTTGCATTACTCGTCTTAAGCAGCACAACTACAGCGAACACTGCAGGGCTTACATCGGCATCCCTGACAACATCACCAAGCGCGGGTGGTTCGTCAGTCTGGCTGCGAATGAGCGTGCATGAATTACCTCGGCAGCGCGCCATGCAATTGGAACTGGTGTTGCCGCGATGCTGACCGGAACCAGCATGTTTTCTCTTCACACTTGGCTCTCGCCACCAACATCCCACAAAGTCATTTCCAACTCGCGCCGCAGCTCTTCCACTTCAGGTAAATACAGTTGATATTTCTGTACGAAAAGCTGGCTGCTCATATTGTACATAGCGTATTCCACCAGCAATTCGTCCTTGTTGCGACTGAGGATGATGCCGATGGGCGGGTTGTCGCCTTCGATGTTCTCTTCGTTGGCAAAATAACCAAGGTACATATTCATCTGGCCGATGTCCTGATGTTGCACCTCGCCCAGCTTTAAATCCAGCAGCACAAAGCAGCGCAGGATGCGGTGGTAAAACACCAGATCGACACGGTAATGGGTATTGTTGAGGATGATGCGGTATTGCCTGCCGACAAAGGTAAAGCCCTTGCCCAGTTCCAGCAAAAATTGTTGCAGGTGCTGGCACAGCGCGCTTTCAAGGTCGGATTCGGAAATGTGGGCGGGTTCCGGGAGTTTCAGGAATTCAAAAATATATGGCTCACGCAGCAAGTCGGCGGGTTTTGTAATGACTTGTCCTTGTGTTGCCAATTGAAGAATGCCTTCCTTGTCGCGAGAGGCTGCCAGGCGCAAGAACAGTGAGGATGCCTTTTGGCGTTTGAGTTCCGGTACAGACCAGCGTTCGGTTATGGCTTGTTTTTCATAGAATCCCCGTTCCAGTGGGTCTTCTATTTTTAAAAGTTCAACAAAATGCGACCAGCTCAATAAGTCAGAAGGCTTCTGACTTATTGGGTACCGTAAATAAAGAAGGCGCATATACACAATGTTACTTCGGCTAAAGCCCTTGCCATGGCGCAAGCCAAGGTCGCGTGCCAGTTGGGTAATCAAGGCCTTGCCATAATCGGCACGCACCTGGCCGGATTGCTCAAATTCGACGATATGTTGGCCGATCTGCCAATAGGTTTCCAGCAATTCCCGGTTGACCGCCTGCATGGCCTGTGCCCGGCCACGGTTGGCGGTGGCATCAATTTTCGCCAGTAATTGGCTGTATTGGGCGTCGGTGCTTAATTCCATGGCGCTTGCCTGTCTTTTTCGTTTAAAGGTGCATGGGGTTGGTGCTAATGTTGATACTGATGATTATGCCAGTAAAATGCTTGATGTCCGCTCAAACAAAAAACCAATTTATCTGACCAATCCGGCTTGCTCCGCCTCATATTCCGCCACCCAAACCTGCGGCGTCAAAATCCCGAACATACCCGCCTGCCGGGTCTTGCGCGCCAGCTTCAGCACTGCCTTGTCTTTGCTGATCAAGGTCTGCGCTTTTGAGTCGCGCGCCAGTTCCAGAAATTTTTGATCATCGCCATCGCTGCAACGCGGCAGATTGATGCCGCTGGTATTCGGATATTCTGCACAGGCAATCAGGCTATCAAACTCGGCCGCACAAGCCGCTTGTGCCGCTTCATCCAGCTTGAGTTGCCGATAAGTGAGCACCACCAGCCATTCCATACGGCAATCCGGGCGGGTCACGGCGCGGTACTGGCCTTGCTGCAAAGCCTGCATCAAGGCTGCCCAGCGTGGATCGCGAAACACGAATAGATCGAGGCAAACATTGGTGTCGAGTACCAGCACAGGGGCGGCGTTAATTGGTATCATGGGCGCTGTTTTTTGTGATTGGTTTAAAGAATGCTGATTTTACTCTCTCCAGCCAAAACCCTGGATTTTACGACCCCGGTGCCCAAGCGCCTGGGGGCTACCAAGCCTGAATTTTCACCGACCCTGCCCGAATTTATCCCTGATTCTTCCGAACTGATCCAGCAACTGCGTCAGTTGTCGGTGCCGCAGGTGGCGCAGTTAATGGATTTGTCGGACAACCTGGCCAGCCTGAACGTGGCGCGCTTCGCTACCTGGCAAGAACAATTTTCGCTCGATAATGCCAAGCAGGCGTTGTTTTGCTTTGCCGGGGATGTGTATGACGGGCTGGATGCGTATAGCCTGACGCCCAAGCAGGTCAGTTATTTGCAAACCCATTTGCGCATGCTGTCCGGCTTGTATGGGGTATTGCGGCCGCTGGATTTGATGCAGGCGTATCGGCTGGAAATGAGTACCCGCTTTGCCAATAGTCGTGGCAAGGATTTGTATGCGTTCTGGGGCCAGCGCTTGACGATGCATTTGAATGCACTGCTGGCGCAAACTGCGACTGAAACATCGGCGAAAAATTCGGCCCAGGTGGTGTTGAATCTGGCTTCGGAAGAATATTTCAAAGTGCTACAGCCCAAATTGCTGACTGCACCCTTGATTACCCCGGTGTTTGAAGACTATAAAAACGGGCGTTACAAGATTATTTCATTCTTTGCCAAACGCGCACGCGGCATGATGGCGCGTTATTGCGCCTTGCACCAGATTATGCAGGTGAAGAAACTCAAATCGTTTAATCTGGGGGGGTATGCCTTTGATGCGGGTGCCTCAGATGCGCAGCGCTGGGTGTTTCGGCGCGATGTGAGTGCCATGGGGGCTGCGGAGTTTGAAGCGGGGGAGAGTCAGGATCAAATTTCAGCAACCATGCCAGCATTTGATCCTGAACCACAAGCGGCTTAACCGCCCCAGATTT
>JBDLSU010000630.1:0-17566 GCA_039799405.1 Pseudomonadota bacterium
CAAACTGTTCAAAAATGCGGCCCTGAAATTCTGCCGGAATGCCTTCGCCAAAGTCCTGCACTTCCACCCGCCAATATGGTTTTAAGGCAGATGGCGTGGCGGCCGGATTGCCCGGCTGCGGCAAAATCCGCACCACCACTTCGCCACCGGCGCGCGAAAACTTGGCGGCATTCGACAGCAAATTGGCCAACACCTGCATCAAACGGTCGGCATCGGCCATGACTTTGCAAGCACCACTGGTATCGGGCCAACCAGCCAGCACATAGCGCACCTTGAAGCTGGCGGCGTAACCGGCATGGGCTTCAATGGCCTGCAACAAAAACGCCGCCAGATCCAGTTGATCGCTGTGCAGCGTCATTTTGCCGGACATCAGTTTTTCCATGTCCAGAATGTCATTGACCAGGGTGATCAGGCGCTGGCTGTTTTTATTCGCCACCTGCAACAGGTTTTGCGCCTTGACTGGCATGTCACCCATCACGCCACCTTCCAGCAAGGCCAGCGCGCCACGGATTGAGGTGAGCGGGGTGCGCAGTTCGTGGCTGACGGTGGAGATGAAATCATTTTTCATGCGTTCGTTTTCTTTGCGCGCCGAAATATCGGCAATGAAAGCGGTAAAGTGCCAGTCTTGCGCGGTGGCTTGTGCGGTCAGGGTAAATTCTGCCGCAAACTCGCGCCCGATGCGCTCTTGCACATGCAATTCCAGCCGCGCATTGACGATGCCTTGGCTGCGCCCGGACAAAAATTCATCCAGCCCGGCGCGTACCTGCTGCCCGGCCTGCTGCGGCAAAATGGTGACAAACAGGGTTTGCCCCAGCACTTCGGCACTATCCCAGCCAAACAGGGTTTGCGCACGCACATTCCAGTCGTGTATTTTGACCTGGCCATCGATGCCGATGATCGCATCCTGGGCGGTATCGAGAATCGCGCGCATCTGAAATTGCGAAGCGATCAGGGCGCGGGTGGTCTGATTGGCGTTATAGCCCACCGCAAACAGACACAACATGCCGCCCACCAGCACCAGTGCCACCAGTTGTTGAATCTGATCAGAACCGAGCGCGCACTGCAGCGCCAGTGGCAACAAGGCGGCAGCCAGAAAGCAGCGCATGCCGGTTTCCTGCTCCGACAAACTGGTCATGGCAACCCCGCACACACTGAGCAACAGGCCGACGAACATCGCCAGCTCCACCCCATGTGCATACGGCATCAACAATAGCGGAGCCAGCGCCCAACAAAACCCGGCAATAGTGGTCTGCAGAATAAAGTGCCGTTGCCAGTGCCCGATCTGGCTGGGCCGGGCGCGGTGAAATGCGGCCTGCAGCACATAGCAATGCAGCACGCTGGCGAGCAATATGGCGCACCACAGCAGCAGCAAACGCGGCGGGAACAAGGTCCAGCAACAGGCGGTGACGATCAGGGCGGTCACGGCAGTCATGCTCAGATTGAGCAATTGCCGCCCATAAGCCAGATACAGCAGGCGTAGTTCCAGCGCATGCTGGCCCTGACCACGCGCCGGGTTGAGGGCATGGTTGTCCGCTTTGCCAGGTTTGCCAAGCATCAGCCGCCCGCAATAGCGGTTGGGCCTGCCAGCAAGGCATCAAATGCCTGCAATTTGCGCAAACCCTGTTCAAAGGTGGCATCTTCCACACTTAACACCAGCCGACAATAGCCGGGGATACCGGTCCAGACATCGTTATTGATCAGCAAACCGACGCTATAGTACAGCGCTTCGTTGATGTTGCTGCTTGACAAAACGTAGTCCACTCCGGCGATCGTCAGGCTTCGCCCCAGGTATTTGATCGGGCACGCCACCAGAAACAAGCCGCCCTGCGGTGGCAACACTTGCCAGCCCAGATCCAGCAACACCTGGCTCAGGCGCTGGTAGCGTGCCAGCAAGCGCTGCTGCTGGGTACGCAATTGCGCCAGCATGGCGGGGTTGCGTTCGATCAATAACTGGTACAACTGCTTGGCGCAGTAGCGCAGGGTGCTATGGGGTTGATCAATCGGCGAATGACATAGTGCATCGATCATGCCCGCATCACGGCTGATGGCAAAACCAAAGCGCAGGCCACCAGCGGAAAATTCTTTCGAGATGCCGCCAATCAGGGTGTAAGCCAGACCCGCCTGAATATGCGGCTGCAAATCCATCGCCTGCACATCAGCAAACTCCAGGCCGGAAAACACGGTGTCGATAATCAGATGCACCTGGCTGCGCGCCAGTTGCGCCAACAAAGTGTGCGCCTCCTCTGGCTGGTAGCAAGCCCCGGTTGGATTAACCAGCGGAAAATTCAGGAACAAACAGGGGTTGCTCACGCCATGCAAGGCGGCATCAATCGCGGCGGCGCTGAGTTTGAAGGAATCGGCCTGATGAGTGGGAATGACCTTGACCGGTACATCATAAAAACGCGCGGCGGCGTAAAAATAGCCGTAAGCGCCTTGCGGAAACAACAAGGTGCCACCCTGTGCCTTGCAAGCCTTGACGATGGCGGCAAACAGCGGTGCGACGCCATTGCCAAAGAATATGTCACCGCCCTGCTGCATGCCAAAGCGCTGCGCCAGCAGGGTGCGGATTTCCGGGCGTGGATCGATTTCAGCGCCGGTCAAATGCTGGCGCACGAAGCTTTCAAAAATCCCGGCTTTGACAAAGCTACTGGAAGCGAATTCATTTTCGCCATAATCCAGCCGCACCGTACTGGCGCTAATCGGCAAGGTATTGCCCTTGATAGCCGGGTGGGCAAACGCTTCCAGTACATGCGCTTGCGGTGCAATAAACCCTTGCAATGGCTGCGACTGCGGCGGCAACGGCTTATTGATGGCGCGCATATTGGTCATTTGAAATTTGAGCAATTCAAAAATCAATTCGGAATAATACAACTGCGTCAGCAAGGGTGCGCGGCTATAGGTAAATTCGGCACTGGCGACCAGCGCACTCAACATCGCTTCATCCTGCGCGATAAAAATCGCCAGTTCCAGATCATGGTAGACCTGGTTATTGGTCAGGCCGCAGATAATGGCGCAATGGCTGGGCAAACCATATTCGGCGGCAAAGCCGAGCGCACCGATTTTGCCGGGATTGCTGGACAGTTCCAGATGGCGCGAAATATCCAGCACCAGACGCGCCTGCACCTTGTCGCAGGCGGCAACCACGCGCGCAAATGGATCGACTTGCGCCACCTGGTTCGGGTTGACCGCCACCAGCACCAATTGCGGCCGGATCGCTTCGATCAGGGTACATAATTCGTGCGAAGAATTGGGCGCTTCGATGATGTCGCAGTGGGTCAGGGCTTGATCGATTTCGGCCATGCGGGCAAATTCGCGATCGACCAGCACCACCTTGGGCTGATAAATATGCAGCAGATTATTCACCAGCGACAAGCGCCCTGGTGCCACCACAAATTGATCCTGGCTGAAGCTGGTATAAAAGTAAGAATCAAAAAACTGTGCCAGCCGTTGCCGCAGCAGGCGTTGCCCGGCGGTATCGGCGTAGGGGAAAAAATCAGTCTGCTTCAGGATCAGGCTGAGGTTGGACAGGAAGTGGATTTTTTCTTCCGCTTCTTCCTTGCTGGCATAGGCCAGATCGAGGCCACTCAGGGCGTTTTTATAGTCAGGTTCTTGCAACAACTGGAAAATATTGGCGATATCGCGGTGCTGCGGAATGGTAAATTCATACACCGACAAGGCATGGGCGATTTTGCCGCCTTGCTGCAAAAACGCCTGCGCGGTTTTAGCGCTGACTGGTTCGTCTGAATTGAGCCCCAGGAAAAATTCAAAGCGGTGCAACGATTTGTTTTCGATTTCGACCAGCGCATCAATGTCGGTATCTTGCGCCTGCACCACCCGCCGTTGCCAGATTTTTTGCACCGTCAAACCGCGCCGCTGCACCAGCCGCTCCAGCACTTGCGCGCCTGGCCGCCCGCCCAGATTGAAAATGATTTTGCCATTCGGTTTGAGCAAATCAATCGATTCTTCAATCGCCCGTGCAATCAGGCCCAGACCAAACTGGTCTTCGATATAGCCTTGCTTGCCGCAATAATTACTGAGCGAATATAAAAACTCATCGTCCTGATTTTTCGAGATAATTTCATCGAACATATCGTCCGACGGGCTGAGCACCTGCGGAATGCAGCCGACAATCGCATCAAACAGCGCATGCTGGCCTTTGAAATAACCGAGCAAATCGGATTCATGAAATTCCACCTTGTCGAGCAGGCTCAAACCTTCATCGTCGAGCAGCAATTGGCCCTGGGCATCGATGGCATTGAGCTGCAAATTGATGCGCGAGGCGATAATGGCGCGCGGATTGATGTCGAGCCCGACGATGCGCCGGGTCTGGTAGCGCTTGGCCAGGCCAATGCTGATCCAGCCATTGCCACAACCCAGTTCCACCAGATTTTTATTGCCAAATTGCGATAACTCGTAGCGCGACAGGCCTTCAAAGAAAGTGTAAGACCATTCTTCCGGGGTAAAAGTACTGGGAAACTGCAGCAACACCATTGGCTCGGCATGATCGCGCTGGTTGCCCAGGTCGATGCGGATGAAGGAAAAGTGATACTTCTCCAAAAATTCTGCATTGGCCCCGCTTTGATGCGCCTGCTGCAATTGCACCAGCAACTGGCGCGCCGCCGGTGCCTGCAGAGGCTGCTGCAAGCAGGCCAGCACGTGTTCAAACGCACTGATGGTGTCATTGCTGGAGAGGGCGCAGGTGGCCAGAAAGGCCTGCAAGGAATCAGAGAAAAGCGTCGTCATGAATGGCCTTCTGAATGGTCTTTGGATTGATTTTTTTGTAGGTGACTTGAGAGCGTGCATCACAGCCAGAGTCAAAGGCAGTTTGACTGATGAACGCTATTGTAATCGATCAGCCATACGATGCCATTAACAGCAGTAGCAATTTTGCCAGGGGTTGGACAAGTTTTTCCGCATGAATGATTTTTCATTTGGCATGAAATTTCCCCCCATCTTCCCCGGGCAGATCAATGACCACGGCAGCGCTACGGATCCTGTGACGCCTGCAATGCCTCCAACACACTACTCAGGCTTGCCAGCGCATCCTGCTTGCGATCAATCAGGGCCAGGCGTTGAACTGTTTCCCCGGTATTGGCCTTGATGGCCGACGACAATGCCGGATGCGGGCCGATTTGCAAATAGCGCGCAAAGCCGTATTGGTGAATCTGTTGCATGGCCGCCATAAATTGCACCGGGTGCCGGGCATTGCGCCACCAGTATTGCGCATCATGGCTGGCATTGCTGACCTGACTGCCACTGACACTGGAAAACAAGGGTAACACCGGGCTTTGTGGTTGCAAGCCGGCCAGTTCTGCCAACAGCGCGCTTTGCAGGCCATCCATATGTGCCGAATGATAGGCCACCTCCACCGTCAGACGACGCGCAAATATCCGGCGTGCGCCTTTTGCTTGCGCCAGACGCTGTTCCAGTTGCGCCAGCGAATCGGGATCACCCGACAAGGTAATTGAATTGGCCGCATTATAGGCGGCAATATCCAACACCCCGCCAATGCCCTCACGCCAGGGAGCCAGTGCCTGCGCCGACATGCCCAGTGCCAGCATGCCGCCACCCGCCACGGTTTGCTGCAAACGGGTTAATACGGCAACTACCCGCGCCGCATCGGCCAGCGATAAAGCACCCGCAGCCCAACTGGCCGCCATTTCACCGGTCGAATGGCCGACAATGGCTCCCGCCTGCAAGCCATGCTGACGTAACAAACAGGTAAGTGCTACTTGCAAGGCAAAATTGGCGGGCTGGGCCAGCCAATTTGACTGCATGTTGACTTGTTCCGGATCGCGCTGCATCAAATCACGCAAATCCAGACCATGCGCATACAAGGCCTGGCAGGCTTGCTGCCAGCCTTCGACAAACGCATCTTGTTGCATCAGGGCGCGCCCCATCCCTGCCCATTGCGGCCCCATGCCGCTATACACCCACACCGCACCCGCGCCAGATGGTTGGCCAACTACGGTGTCTGGTTGCCCCGGTATCGGGGTCATTGCTCGCATCATCGCCCCCTCCCTTTACCGTCAATGGAAACCACTCAATCAGTCGAGTATTCCACAAGCGTAAAAATATTGCCAGCAATACCTAAGCCTGGCAAAGGGTTATGCTGCCGGGTCGGACTGAATGCGGCTACACTGCGGGATCAAAATATAGTGAAATCCACCATGAAATCAAACGATTTATCCGGCTCAGGTACCAGCTCAGGTACCAGCTCAGGTACCACCGCCAAGCCATCCCCGGCCCCGATGGCCGGGCGTATCGCCCTGATTACCGGTGCCAATACCGGCATCGGCCGCATCACGGCACTGGAGCTGGCCCGCTCGGGTGCCCACGTATTCATTGCCACCCGCTCACTGGCGCGCACCCAGGCGGTGCTGGACGAAATCTCTCAGGCCGGTGGTCAGGCCGAATGGCTGGCGCTCGATCTGGGTGATTTGGACTCGGTGCGTCAATGCGCCGCCCAATTTTTGGCACGCAACTTGCCGCTGCATTTATTGATCAATAACGCCGGACAAGCAGGTGGGCGCGGCCTGACTGCATCCGGCTTTGAAGCAGCATTTGGCACCAACCATATCGGCCACTTTTTGCTGACCCAACGCTTGCTTGATTGTTTGAAAGCCTCCAGCCCGGCGCGCATCATTACCATTGCCAGCAAGGCGCATTACGGTGCCAAAAGCATCGACTGGGCCGCCTTGCAACAACCCACCCGAAGCCGCACCGGCTTTCCTGAATACAGTGTCTCGAAACTGGCCAATGTGTTGTTCTCGGCCGAACTGGCGCGCCGCCTGCAGGGTACTGGCGTAACCACCTATGCACTGCACCCGGGGGTGATTGCTTCCGACATCTGGCGCGCTGTGCCCGGCCCCTTGCGCGCGCTGATCAAATTATTCATGATCTCGACCGAACAAGGTGCGGCCACCACGCTGTATTGCGCTACCGCCAGCAGTTTGGCGTCCGAAACTGGCTTGTATTATGATCAGTGCCGCGCCAAAACGCCTTCTGCGTTGGCGCAAGATAGCGCGCTGGCGGCGCAGTTATGGCAGCGCAGTGAAGCCTGGGTTGAGACCACAACGTAGCCCGCACTCAGTCCGGCCAGTGTGGCGGATGACTGCCAGGTGGCATGGAAGGGCGGGCACAGCTTGCCGGGGTGCGGGAAAAACTGGCACTGTGGCGTAGCGCCTGCAACTGGCCATAGCCGGATTCGAGCGTTTCAATGAACGGCGCACGCTCCGGCATGGTGCAGGCGAAACCGTTGGCGACCCGGCCCAGGCTGCGCAACCAGTTTCCGGTTTGCGCCAGCGACAATTGCACATGCCAACTGCCACCTTCTTGCTGCTGCCGCTGCAGGGCACAGGCTGCGGCATAGGCGATTAAAAAGCCGGTGGCGAAATCGAGAATTTGCACTGGCATGGCTTTGGGGTCAGCACTACCCGCTGCCGATGCCTGACCAGCAAAAGCCTGGCCTTCGGCATGGTTGAAGCCGCTTGCAGTTTGCACCAGCGAATCAAACCCCCGCCGCCCCGCCCAAGGCCCCTGCGTACCATAAGCCGACAAGGATATGGCAACAATGCCGGGGCGCTTTGCTGCCAGTTGCGCCGGGCTATAGCCCAGTTGTGCCAGGCCACCGGGACGATACCCTTGTACAAACACATGGCTACCAGCCACCAGTTGATCCAGCGAGGCGCGCTGCTGCGCTTGCAGCAAATCCAGTTGTACCGATAATTTGCCACGGCTCGATTCGATAATCGAATCAATATTCGGTAAGTTGGGCGAATTGACCAGCATGACATCGGCACCATAAGCGGCCAGGGTACGGCCACCGACCGGGCCAGCGATAATGCGAGTCAAATCCAGCACCCGCACCCCGCTCAATGGGCGTTGCGCCGCATCAAGCGGCGGCAAGGGCAAGGGTGCGGCATCGCCGATGCGTTCAATCGTGAACAAGGGTTGCGCCGCAATCGCCTGCCCTTGCGGGTGCCGGTCCCATTCCTCAAAGCTGCGCATCGCGGCCACTACCAGAGCGCGTTCGGCCGCCGCTTGTTCAAAGTCATGCGCACGCCATTGCTGCAAGGCGCGCACCACATCGGCTTTTTCGGCATGATCGGCGGACAGCCCCAATAAAGCCAGTGCGCCATCGCGGTGATGGGTAAAATTGGCGTGAATTCGCACCCAGCCATCGCGGCAGGGGTAGAGCCCGGAAAATTTTTCCCAGACATCCGGCACTTTGCCATTGATGCTGAACCAGCCGCTGCATTCGATGGCGGCGTGTTGCATGTCAACCGAAATAGTTTGGTGCGGCAACCCGGGCTGACGTAACTGCCCCAAGCCGGCGGCGGCCAGCGCAGCAGCGGCGACGGTGGTTTGTGCCGCCGTACCGACTGCGAATGCGGATGGCAATGCTGGTTCGGAACCAGTCAGGATAATCTGATTGAGTGATTCAGCAGGTAGCCCACCCGCTTGCCAGATTGTCTGCAATATGGCGCGAGCATCCATCATTGAGCGTTCCTGCATTCATCTTTTGGTGAGAATCAACCCTGGCAAGTCCGGGTGGTGCCAGCGATTTGCCAGCACCAGCAACCCGGATCAGGCCGGTGGCAATTGCGGTACGGTATCCTTGAAGGATTGCCGTTCAGATAATTTATCAAACAACTTGGCCAGATTAGGATAGTCGCCGCGCCAGTTAATTTCCGGGAAGCGGAACGACAACCAGCCCAGCGCGCAGCCCACCGCCACATCGGCCAGCGTGTAGTGATTGCCGGTACAGAACGGGGTATCACCCAGATCACGCGCCATCACTTTCAAACCGGCATGCACCTTGCCCATTTGACGATCAATCCAGGGCTGGTAGTGAAATTCGGGCGGACGCATCAGGCGTTCCAGAAATACCAGAATCGCAGCATCCAGTACGCCATCGGCCAGTGCTTCCCAGCACTTGACTTCAGCCCGTTCGCGCCCGTTGGGCGGGATCAGTTTGCAGACCGGGGTAAGCGTGTCGAGATATTCGACGATGACATGCGAATCGAACAGCGGTGCGCCGTCTTCCATCACCAGGCAAGGCACTTTGCCCAGTGGATTGGTGCTTTGCACCGTCGATTCCGGTGCCAGAACATTCGTCAGCTCCAGGCCATAATCGAGCTTTTTCTCTGCCAGCACAATGCGCACTTTTCGCACATAGGGGCTAGTTAAGGAACCAAGTAGTTTCATAATGACAAGGAAGATTAGAGTAAGCCATAGTATAACATCGTCTGTTGGAATCACACCGCCATGCTGTTTGGCACGAAACCCGGCAAGACAATGACGCGCATTCCAGCCTATAATCACACATTTCCGGGCCGATCCAACATTGCAGCGCTCATTTCATCACTCATTTTTCATCATTCATTGCTCACCATTCCTGATCATGACAAACTCTTCTCTTTCCAGTTTGACCGCGCTCTCGCCACTCGATGGCCGCTATTGCAGCAAAACCCATCCACTGCGTCCGATCCTGTCGGAAGCGGGTTTCATGCATCACCGCGTCAAGGTTGAAATTGCCTGGCTGGAAGCGCTGTCAGAAGCGGGTCTGAGTGAAATCAAACCGTTTTCGGCTGAAGCCAAAGCGCATTTGCAGGGCATTGTCCAGCGCTTTGATGACACGGCGGCAGCACGGATCAAGGAAATTGAAGCCGTTACCAATCACGACGTCAAAGCGGTCGAATACTGGCTGAAAGAACAAGTCAAAGACGTGCCGGAACTATTGGCCGCGTCCGAATTCATCCACTTTGCCTGCACCTCGGAAGATATCAACAATACCTCGCACGGCATGATGTTAAAAACCGCACGCGACCAGGTGATGTTGCCAGCGCTGCAAAACATCATCAGCAAATTGACTGAATTGGCACACCAGCACGCCACTTTGCCGATGTTGTGCCGCACCCACGGTCAAACCGCCAGCCCCAGCACGCTGGGCAAAGAAATGGCGAATGTCGTCGCGCGCTTACAACGTGCCAGCCGCAATCTGGCCCAGGTTGAAGTGCTGGGCAAGATGAATGGTGCAGTCGGCAACTACAACGCCCACCTGTCAGCCTACCCGCAACTCGATTGGGCCGCGTTTTCCAAAAACGTGGTGGAACAAAAACTCGGGCTGACTTTCAACCCCTACACCATTCAGATCGAACCGCATGATTACATGGCCGAAATGTTTGACGCCATGGCACGCGCCAACACCATTTTGCTGGATTTGAACCGTGATATCTGGTCCTATATTTCGCTCGGCTACTTCAAGCAGCGTACCAAGGCTGGTGAAATTGGCTCGTCCACCATGCCGCATAAAGTCAACCCGATTGATTTTGAAAATTCCGAAGGCAATCTGGGCCTGGCCAATGCCTTGCTAAAACATATGGCAGAAAAACTGCCGGTTTCGCGCATGCAGCGCGACCTGACCGATTCCACCGTACTGCGCAATATCGGCGTGGCGTTTGGCTACACCCTGCTGGCTTACGACAGTTGCCTGCGCGGCCTGAACAAGCTGGAAGCCAACCCGGAACGCCTGACGCAAGACCTGGACGCCACCTGGGAAGTGCTGGCCGAACCGGTGCAAACCGTAATGCGCCGTTATGGCATTGCCAACCCCTATGAACAATTGAAGGAACTAACGCGCGGCAAAGGCATCACACGCGAAGCGCTGCAAGCGTTTATTGCCACGCTGGCGATTCCTGAAGCGGCGCGCGCCGAATTGCTGGCCTTGACGCCAGCGAGCTACATTGGCAAAGCGGCCGAGCTGGCACGGGCAATTTAATGAATGAATACTGATACAATAAGCCTTTAATCAAGATAGCGAGGTGGCAATGTTACGCTTTAATCGTCCTGCAATTGCCTTGCACTGGTTGATGGCTTTATTGATCTTCGCAGCCTTTGGCCTGGGTTGGACCATGGTGGACATCCCCGGCTTTACCCCCACCAAACTCAAGTATTTTTCCTGGCACAAATGGCTGGGGGTAACGGTATTGTTGTTGGCCGCCATCCGGCTGGTGTGGCGTTTGACCCACGCCGCCCCGCCATATGACGCGGCCATGCCGCGCTGGCAACAAAACGCCGCGCATGGCTTGCATTGGCTGCTGTATTTTCTTTTCTTCGCGGTGCCACTGTCCGGTTACTTGTATAGCCTGGCGGCTGGCATCCCGGTGGTGTATCTGGGCATCATTCCCTTGCCGGTTGTGATGGAACCGAATCCGGAATTAAAAGCCGTGCTCAAAACCATCCACATTGCGCTCAACAAAGGCATGTTGGTCTTGATCATTTTGCATTTCGCCGCCGCCATGAAACATCAGTTGATTGATCGCGATTCCCTGTTAAAACGAATGCTCCCGTAAGGAAATATCATGCATTTTTCTCGTCGTATATTGCTCGCCGCCACGCTCGGCACCTTGTTGGCCGCGCCATTTGCCTGGGCTGCACTGAAGACCGATCCCGCCAAAAGCACGGTGTCGGTGGTGTTCAAACAATTGAATGTACCGATTGAAGCCAAGTTCAAAAAATTCAACGCGCAAATTGACTTTAACAGTGCCAAACCCAACGAAGCCAAAGCCACGGTCGAAATCGACATCCCCAGCTTTGATCTGGGCGACCCGGAATACAACAAGGAAGTACTGAAGAAAGAATGGTTTAATGGCGCGCAATTTCCCAAAGCCAGCTTTGTTGCCAGCAGCATCAAGGCTGGTGCCAATGGCCAGTTAAACGTCACGGGCAAGCTCACCATCAAGGGCAAGACCAGCGACGTGCAATTTCCGCTCACCATCAAGAAAGATGGCGCGCTGCAGGTGTTTCAAGGCAGCTTGCCGATCAAGCGCCTGACCTACAATATTGGCGAAGGCGAATGGAAAGACACTGGCACCGTGGCCGATGAAGTCATCATCAAGTTCCACATTGCAGCACAGTAATTACAACACAGCAATTGCAACACCCCGCAATAAAGCGCATGAAACCGGCCAGCACCTGGTCATATTTTATTTAACAAAGATAGAAGGACGCACATGAAACGCACCCTGTTAATCGCCCTGCTCGCCAGCCTCGGCAGCAGCGCCTTGGCCGATACGTTCACCATCGAACCCGGCCATACCTACCCCAGTTTTGAAGCCGACCACCTCGGTATTTCGGTATGGCGCGGCAAGTTCACCAAAACTTCCGGCACCATCGAACTCGATCGCGCCGCCAAAACCGGCAGCGTCAATATCGTGGTCGATGCCAGTTCGGTCGATTTTGGTCACGCCAAAATGAATGAACATGCCAAAGGTGAAGACATGTTCAACGTCGCCAAATTCCCGAATGCCACCTTCAAGGGCAAAATGAAATTCAATGGCGATACCCCGGTTGCGGTTGAAGGCGATTTCACCATGCTCGGCGTCACCAAGCCAATGACAATGAACATCACCAAATTCAAATGCATCATGCATCCTTTCTTCAAAAAAGAAGTCTGCGGAGCGGACGCCAACGCTGAATTCAAGCGCAGCGATTTTGGCCTGAACTATGGCTTGCCCAAGTTTGCGCCGGAAGTCAAGCTGGCCATTCAGGTTGAAGCCATCAAGAACTAAAGTTTGACCAGGCCCTGCGCACCATGTCCGAATTTGACATCATCGCCCGCCACTTCACCCGCTCGCGCCCGCAAGGCGCGCGCGTGGTGCTGGGCATTGGCGACGACTGTGCCCTGCTGGCACCTGGCCCCGGCCTGCAATTGGCGATATCAACCGATATGCTGGTGGCAGGCCGCCATTTTTTTGCCGATGCTGACCCCGAATGGCTCGGCCATAAATGCCTGGCGGTCAATTTGTCCGACCTGGCCGCCATGGGCGCACGTCCGCTCGGCTTTACCCTGGCACTGTCGCTGCCGGAAGCCAACCAGACCTGGCTCACCCTGTTTGCCAAAGGCATGTTTGGCCTGGCCGATCAATACCATTGCGATCTGATCGGTGGCGATACCACCCGTGGCCCCCTGAATATTTGCATTACCATTTTCGGCGAACTGCCGATTGGCAATGCGCTACAACGCAACGCCGCCCAGATCGGCGACGACATCTGGATTTCCGGCACCCTGGGCGATGCCCGGCTGGCGCTGGCAGCGTTGCAAAACGAAGTAAGCTTACCCGCCATCGCGCTTGATCTGGCAGCGGCCCGGCTGCATCGCCCCAGCCCACGCATTGCACTCGGCTTGGCGCTGCAGCGCGAGCAACTGGCGCATGCCGCCATCGATTTATCCGATGGCCTGGTGGGAGATCTCGGCCATATCCTGGCGCGCTCCGGCTGCGGTGCCACCCTCAATGTCGATGCCCTGCCCTGTGGTCAGGTGCTGGCGCAACAGCCGCTGGCGCTGCAACGCCGCTTCATGCTCTCTGGCGGTGATGATTACGAACTCTGCTTCACCGCCCCGGCACGCCATCGCGGCACCATCAAGGCACTGGCCGATGCGATCCATACGCCCGTCAGTTGCATCGGCCATATCGAAGCCATGCCCGGATTGCGCCTGATCGATCACGCAGGTCAGGCACTGGAAATGGCGTTTTCCAGCTTCGACCATTTCTGCTAAGGCCTGCCAAGCTGCCATGACATCCTTCAACTTTCAAACCCGTTTCAGCCAGAACCCCAGCAAAAAAAGCAGCTTTCGCCCCAACGTCGGTTTTTTATGGTCACATTACAGCCATCTGCTCGGCCAGGGCTTTGGCAGCGGCATGTCGCCCATCATGCCCGGCACCGCTGGCACCCTGTTTGGCTGGCTGGTATTTGCGGTACTCACGGCGCGCTGGCCGCAGGTGTTCACGCCGCTGTGCTGGCTGGCGATTGTGGTGGTCGGTTTTCTGATCGGCATTCCGGTATGCGACCGCGCCGGGCGCGATATTGGCGTGGCCGACCATGGCAGCATCGTCTGGGATGAAATCATCGCCATCTGGCTGGTGTTATTGTTTTTAATGCCCGCGTCCTTTTCCACCCAGTTTTGGGCGTTTTTCTGGTTCCGCGTGTTCGACATGGTGAAACCGCCACCGATAGCCTGGTTTGACCGCCACTTCAAGGGCGGTTTCGGCGTCATGTGGGACGATATCGTCGCCGCCTTTTATACCCTGCTGCTGTTCGCCATCTGGCGTGCCATATAAACCCCAATATCCTCAGCAAGGTGCGGCAAAACAATGGTAAAGTTGCATGCCATCCCCTTCCGCATCGCGGCCCAATCCCGGACTAACCCAAGGAGCGCCAAGTGAGCACTGAATTGATCAATCTGGCCGAACAAGTCGGCAAAAACTTGCAGCAAAAAGGATGGTTATTGGCCACCGCAGAATCCTGTACCGGTGGCGGCGTGTCACAAGCAGTAACCGAAATCGCCGGTTCCACCGCCTGGTTCGAGTGTGGCTTCGTCACCTATTCCAACGCTTCCAAAACCGCCATGCTGGATGTGCCCCCGGCCCTGCTGGCCCAATTTGGCAGCGTCAGCGAAGAAGTCGCCGCCGCCATGGCCGAAGGAGCGCTCACCAACAGCAGCGCCCATATTGCTCTCTCCACCACCGGCATCGCCGGGCCTACTGGCGCAGTGCCGGGCAAACCGGTAGGGACGGTGTGCTTTGGCTGGTCGGTGACCGATGGTGGTAGCAACCGGAAGACCACCCATACCGAACGGCTGGTGTTTGCGGGCGACCGGGCGCAGGTGCGAGAGCAAACTGTGGTGCATGCGTTGAAGGGAGTGTTGCGGTTTTTGGTGTAAGATTCGCGTCGCACACACCAGCGCGTTCTGTCACACACCTTAATGCCTGGGGTCAGTGCGGCAAATCCTGAAACACTTCATCAAGTGCCTGGGCATCAAGCGCGCCATCAAACCACGCTTCAAGTTGCGCCAGCGAGGCGCTTTGAATGCGCTCTGCAAACAAGGCAGGCAAATCACCAAAACGACGAACCAACAAGCGGGACAACAAGCGAGACAGCATTTCGGCACTGGCTTCACTCATTGCATCTTCCCGCACCTGCGCCAGCCTGACGCGTTCAATTGAGGTCACGTATTCCATTCTCTTTTCCTCCTCCAATTCGCCCACAAACGCATTGAGTTTCTTTTCCAAACCTGGCGGCAAGGCCATCATCCAGTCGATCACTTTCAGAAATTCACGAATTGCCGATTCTTTCCAGTTTCTTGCATACAGCAAACGTATCAAACGGCATTTTACGGCAAAGCGTGCGGCCATGTCACTACGCGTAGCGCGGGTGTGCAGGTAAGCCAGTGTGAGCAAGGCAAACGGGTTGGGATTCAATTCGAGCGCCGCTTCCTGTCCGGCACGGTGCGCCAGTTTGGCCACCGGGAAGCGGAAGCCGATTTCGCAATCGAGCGCTTCATAGGCGTATTCACGCGGGAGCCAGTTCGGGTCATCATCACCCAACACGGCCATGCTGGCAACCGGGCGAGTGTAGCGGTCAAAAATGCGGTAGTTGTAGACGTACATGCGCTCGGCAAAGCGTGCTACGCGGGCAACTTGCACTTCGACGTGAATGAAAATCCAGTCCTCTTCCCCGGTGAGACGGCGCACCTTGACCAGTTTGTCCACATGGCGCGTGCCGACCAGCGCATCCTTGGTGATGGCCTGCAGTTCTTTATCCAGAAATTCGTGCGGGATGGACCAGTCGATCTGGGTATGGGCACGCGGGAAGTAAAACGCCATGAAGGGCTCGAAATGGTTTTCGAGGGCGATTTTCCATGGTGTGTCATATTCGGCGTGTGGGGCTGGCTCAACGCTCAGGTCGTCGGTAGCGGGCAAGGCTGATTCGGTAGCGGGCAACGCCGATGCTGGATCAAGATTGCATGGTAGTGGCGGGGTATCGCTGGGCATGATGTCCTCACAGGTGAATGGGGATGCAAACCAAAACGATTAAACTGTATATTTGATCAGTTATTTTGCCAAGCACTATTTGAAGTTTTTTGCCAATTCATCCGTTTTTTCAACGAACGCGGCAAAGTAACATCATGTGCTCAACCTGATCCCCCTGGCATCCCGTTTTGCGCCGGGCCTATACCGGTGGCCGTGTTGTGGCTGTTGTAGAGATTGCCTGCACTCACGTTGCCTGCAATGTGGCTGCCATCAATGCTGACTCCGCTCGGTTTCCACAGCAACGAGCGCACTTTCAGGCAGGACGACGAACTCTTCAAAATCAATCGTCAGACGTTTCGGGATCGGTTGAATTTCATCCCGCAAAATCACCAAATACTCGCGTGCATCGCCCCCCTGCACCCAGATTTGCAACAAGCACAGGGGGAGGCTATGCGAGAATGCCAAGCAGTGGGGGCTTTATATTTTGGCGACCTTGAACCGGCCGGCATTGCGATCCCGCAGAGGTTTAATCAAGAATGCCGAGTTATCAACCTTACTTCCCCCCAACCCTCCTTACGACTCAAAAATGACCTGCAGGCGAGCCAATACTTCATCCAAAACCGTCTCTGGTATCCGTTCAACAAAACGACCAGAGCGTGCCTGAAGGTCAATGGTTCGCGGCTGATTACACATCACGACGCCTTGGGTTTCACTCCCGCTACCCATCAGCGAAACAGCAAACCCGGCAAAGCGACTTTGCTGCCCCCCTTGGGTAATCGGACAAATGACCGACAACCCCATCACGTTAAAGACCTTTTCCGACACCACCAATACTGGCCTGCTGCCTTGTTGTTCGCGCCCCAGCACAGGATTAAGGTTAACGAACCAGATTTCACCACGCTCAGGTACGCGCATCATTTCTCCTGCGCATCAGCCAAATCTGCCTCCAGCCCAACCGCAGGCGCATCCAGCCATGCCTGCTCTTCGTCAGTGATGGGTAAGGACAGATCACATTGGGCCACCAATTCGGCCAATGTATAGCGCTTCTTACGAACCGGGGAAATGATCAACTGACCTTGCTTCACTTCGATAGTCACCTGAGAACCGGCCTGTAGTTGCACCAGATCCAAAATAGGCTTGGGCACCGCCATCATGACGGAGCCGCCCACTGCACGCAAAGTAGCGGTAGACATGGTATTACCCCTCATTCAAAAATTACACGAAAGTATAACATCCGAATCAAAAGCCAAGCACCTCCTGGATTAATTTATTTCCCCCCAAAAAAAACCGCCCGCAGCACCGTATTGCGCAACCACTTAAAACCTGATTTGAATCGTGTTAAGCTTCTATTTTCCGAAATAATTCCGCAAAAACTGCACCAATACACGATTGAGACATCATGATCATTGATTTCACCATCCAAAATTTTCGTTCCATCAAGGACGAACAATTGTTCAGCATGCATGTCGAGACGCCAAAACAGCATTTGGCGCAGCATGTTGCCTATCCGGCGGACGATAAAATTGGCGTATTGCGCTCGGCGGGAATTTATGGTGCGAATGCATCTGGCAAATCGAATGTATTACTGGCTTTAAGCGCATTACAAGCGGTCGCATGCTTCTCAGGTAATTCACGCGAGGGTGATCCAATCCCCTGGTATCTCCCTTATTACTTGTCAGATCAAGCAAGAAATGATCCAATCCGGTTTGAAATCGAATTTTTCAATACTGACAAACTACGCTACGTTT